>DASYAO010000026.1:0-22507 GCA_036501285.1 Gaiellaceae bacterium | reverse complement strand
CGCTGCACGCCACCCCCGCCCGAAGGCGGGAAGTACATCGTGACGAGCAGGACTTTCACGCGTCGGCGGGCAGCAGCCGGAACGGGCCGGAGGGCCCAGGGAGCACGCGGAAGTGACGCTGGTCGAGAGTCAGAACGTCGTGAGCGTCATAGCGGCGGGCAAGGACGACGATGGACGCATCGGCCAGGCTAATGCGGAGGTCGCTGTAGTCAACGATCAGGGCGCGCGCCTGATCGATGTCGAAGCTCGCAAAATCCTCGAGCTCGTAGACGCGGGCTGCCACCTCATCGAGCAACTCGAGCTGGGCATGTTGACCCGAGTCGCGGCGGACAAGGTATTCGAGCTCGGCGAGCACGAACGGCGAGAGCAGAAGGGGCGGCTCGGCATGGGCGAGAGCGCGCGCTGCGGGCTCGTGATCGTGCTGGTCAGGATCGAGCGCGGCGAGCATCCCGCTCGTGTCGAGCAGGATCAATCCTCGCCAAACCCGTCGAGCAGCTCGTCCACGCGCTCGGCGAGGTCGGGCCGACCGGTTCGGAAGAGCGGAATCCTCGGTCGCCGCGGAATGCGGAGCGCAACGATCCGCTCGATCCCCTGGCGGATCAGCTCAGCCTCGCTCATGCGCGAGGCCGCGGCGGCCTTCGCGAGGTCTCGCTTGAGCTCGTCGGGCAGATAGACCGTGGTCTTCTTCATGCCATACATCGTGCCATATCCTCGCTCAGGAGCGGAGGCGCAGCAAGTGGCCCTTTCGGACGGCCCACGTGGCCCCATAGCGGCGGGCAACGGCAGGCGTGCGGCCCGCGAGATAGTCGGCGCACTGCTTCACGCGCACGTAGGGCACGTTCGCCTTCGTGTTGGCGACGTGCGTCGGCGGCGCGCACACGACGTAGACCGGCGCCGCCGCAAGCAGGCGGTAACTCGTCTGTGGCGGCGCAATGATCACCGACTGCGCGGGCACCCGCGAGAGCTCGCGCGTCAGCGTAGGCGTCAGCGCGTCGGGATCGTGGGTCGCGAGCGGCGTCCAGCGCTGAAAACCGTGCACGGCAATCGGGATCACGAAGAGGATCGCCGCCACTGCGCCGATCCCGTGCCGTTCGCGGAAGGCGGAGCGGCGGAAGAGGAGCCAGCCGCCGACGATCCCCACCGCTGCCCCGCCGAAGGCGATCCAGGTGACGATCGACGGGCCATTCCCGCCGAGCCCGTAGCCGAAGTTGCCGGGCCATGCGAGCTCGAGCGCGATCCCGGCAACGAGCGCGAGTGGCGCAACGAGCACCGAGCGCATCATGAGGCCGAGCGCGCCCGCAAATGCGAACGGCAGCGGCAGGAAGCCCGCCGCGCGACGCGATTGCGACAGCGACACGAGCTTCGTGAACGACACGAACAGGGTCGGCACGAGTAGCAGAGCAAGCAGGACGAACGTCCCGCCGAGCACGAACGCGGACCAGCGCCTGCGCACCGCGAAGCCGGCGAACGGCACGAGCACGAGCGCGGCAATTGCCAACGCGCCCGTGCGGCTGACCAGAGCCGGTTCGAGCCGGAAGCGATGCACCGACCACACCTGCAGCTGCGACGCGAACTTCTGGAGCTCGCTCTCGAGCGCGTGCACGTCCGGGTTGTGACTGAGGGTCTCGTCGGCGACCGGTCGCAGCCAGAGGAGCACGCCGAGCGTCGGCACGCAAGCGGCGACGAGCGCGACGAGCGAGCCGCGCCACTCACGCAGCCGCAGGACCGCGTATGCGCCGAGCGGGATCAGCACGAAGATCGCGTACGTCACGTGAACGAGCGTGAGCTCGCCGAAGATCGCCGCAACCGCGGCTGCCGCTGCCCACGAACGCCGCTCGACCGCCGTGAAGAAGAGCGCGATCGCGGCCGGCACGAACAGCTGGCGCGCCGCGGTCGCCGGCAGTCCGAGCGACGACCACGAGCCGCCGTGCCCGGCTGCGAAGCAGAAGATCGCGAGCCAGGCGACGAGGACCGAGAGCCCCGCGGCCGCCGAGTCGAAGAGCACTGCGCCCGACTCCCAGACGACGAGCGCGGCCAGCGGCGCGATGATCGAGCCCTCGTGGTTGACGACGACGCTCGGATCGAGTCCCGACACCTTCGCCACGAGCGCCTCGAAGCAGTGCCAGAGCGGGAACGCGTAGCCGGGGTGGAGACCGCCCTTCGCGAGCTCGTCGACCGAGCGCAGGTGCAGGCCGCCGAGATCGACGAGCTTGCGCACGCGCGCGATGTGGAAGAGCTCGTCGCCGTAAGGAATCCCGGCGACGTGCCAGAGCGCGATCCCGAGGCCGATCCCGATCAGGAGCGCGAGGCCGCGTGAGCGCTCGGGCAGCCGCGGCGAGCCAGGCCGCCGGAGGCGCGCGAGCAGTGCGACGACACCGATCGCCGCGAGGAGCCAGAGCGCGAGCTGCGCGTCGGAGTGCACGACGAAGACGACGGCCCAGGCAGCGAAGATCGCCGCGAAGCCCCACGCGAGCGCCGCCGAGACGAGTCGCGTCCCGAACGCGCGCGCGAGGAATGCTCCCGGCAGGAGCACGACGATCGTCGCGCCGGCGAGCCGCAGGTAGTCGGTCACGAGAGCAGCGAGCGGACGTTGCCCGACGCCAGGAAGCGCGCGCCGTCGCGGTAGCGCGCTCGGCGATCGCCGCGGAAGGCGAGCATGCGCAGCCGAAGCGACGCGAGCAGGAGCCGCCGCGCGCGCTCGGCCTCGCGGAGGCCGCGGTGCTTCGCGAGGAAGCGCAGGATCCCACGGAGGTTCTCGATGTAGAGCCTGCCTCCGTGCGTCGCTCCGCCGACGTGCACGACCTCGGCCTCGGCGACGAAGACGACGCGCCAGCCGGCCCGCCGGAAGCGGTACGTCCAGTCAGTCTCTTCGCTGAACATGAAGAAGTCCTCGTCGAAGAGACCGACGACGTCGGCCGCCTCGCGCCGCACCATCAGCGCAGCGCCGTAGAGCGACTCGACGTCTTGCGTCTCGTCGTGGCCGAAGCCGCCGCCGTAGAACGCGTTCAGCGCACGCGAGCGCGGTGCGAGCTTACGCAGGAACAGGTACTCGGTTGCGAGCCGCCAGAGCGTCGGAAAGCCACGCACCGAACGCTGCAGCGAGCCGTCGGTGTTGAGCAAGCGCGGCCCGGCGACGGCGACGTCCGGATATTCGTCGAGATAGTCCGCGAGCACCTCGACCGCGTCGGCCACCGCCCAGGCGTCCGAGTTGAGCAGGAACGCATAGGTGCCGTCGGCCGCACGCATGCCGGTGTTGTTGCCGCCGCCCATGCCGCGGTTCTCCTGCTCGATCACGCGCGCGGAGGGAAAGCGCTCCCGCACGAACGCGAGCGTGCCGTCGGTCGAGCCGTGGTCGACCACGATCACCTCGTGTCCGTGCACCGACGCGAGACACCGCTCGATCCAGGGCAGCGCATTGAACGTCACGACGACGACCGAGATGTCAGTGGTCAAGTCAGGTTCCGGTCACGGCTACGGGCTTGCGCCTGATCCCTTCCCAGAGGATCACGGTGAGTCCCGGCAGCGCGAGGATCAACGTCATCACGAAGAAGAGGAAACCGGTCGCGAACGCCGGGTCGTGCGGGACGTTGAGCCGTCCGAGGAAGCTGATGAAGAACGCCTCGCGAACGCCGAGGCCGTTGATTGTGAACGGCACGAGCATCACGAGGAAGAGCAGCGGTCCGAGCACGATGTACGGCCGCACCGAGAGATGGATCCCGACGGCCTCGGCCGACGCCCAGATCGCGACGACACGCGCGGCCTGCGCGATCGTCGTCGCGGCGGCGACGATGAGCAGCGTCCGCACGTGCCCGCGGTAGCCGTGGATGCCTTCGTAGGCGGCTCGGATCGGCTTGACGACACGAAAGCGCGTGAGGAGCGGCACCGTGAAGCGGAGCACACTGCGAAGCCGCCGCGAGAAGAAGACGACGCCGGCGAGGATCGTCAGCACGACGAAGAGGATCTCGACCCAGAGATACGCGCCCATCGAGTAGTGGCCGATCGCGAGCACGAGCCCGATTCCCGCGAGCATCAGCGTGACGGCGCCGCCGATCGCGCGCTCGAGCAGCACGGCGCCGGCGATCGGCGAGCCGTAGCCGGGGTGGCGCCGCGTGGTCTCGTAGATCCGCGAGGCGTCGCCGCCGACGCCGGTCGGCAGCACCTGGCCGACTGCGTACGAGACGAAGTACGCCCGCGTCAGCCAGTTGAGCGACTCGTGGACGTCGCGCGCGGCCAGCAGGCGCTGCCAGCGCCATGACTGGGGCCAGACCGTGACCACCGTGAGGAAGAGCGAGAGCGCAAGCCACCACGGGCTCGCGTTCCCGATCGTGTGCGCCGTCTGCCCGATGTCGATCTTCGAGACGATGTAGAGCGCGGCGAGGCCGGTGACGACGAGAGTCGCGCCGAGCCGGAACGACCGCGTGCGCAGGAGGTTCACGTGAATCGCTCGTGAACGCGATGCAGCGCGTCGATCGCGTCGCGGATGTCGTCGGCGGAGTGCGCAGGCGAGAGCGGCAGCGACAGTACCTCGGCGCCCGCGCGGTCCGTCTCCGGAAGCGGCGGCTGGCGCAACGAAAGGCGTCCGGCGTATGCCGAGAGGCGGTGGACGGGCAGGAAGTGGGTCGACGTGCCGATGTTCTCCTCGGCGAGCGCCCGCTGGTACTCGTCGCGCGAGGCGCCGGCGCGCTCGGAGTCGATGCGCACCGCATAGAGATGCAGCGCGTGCAGGTCGCGGTCGTCGCGCGCGAGCGGCTCGATTCCCTCGAGGCCCGCGACGCCCTCGTCATAGGCGGCGAAGTGCGCCTCGCGGATCGCGCGGTGCCGTTCGAGCTTGTCGAGCTGCGCAAGCGCGATCGCGGCGAGCACATCGGAGAGGTTCGCCTTGTACCCCGGCACGACGATGTCGTAGAGCGAGCCGTGGCCGCGCCGCATCACCCGCAGGTCGTCGACGGCGGCGGCGATCGCGTCGTCGTTCGTGGCGAGCAGGCCGCCCTCGCCGGCAGCGACGTTCTTCGTCGCGTAGAGCGAGAAGCAGGTCGCGGCGCCGATCGAGCCGATCTTGCGCCCGCGGTAGCGCGACTCGAACGCGTGCGCGGCATCCTCGATCACGGCCGGCCCGAGCTCGAGCAAAGGGTCGAGGTCGGCCGGCTGGCCATAGAGGTGCACGGGCATGATCGCGCGCGTCTCGGGCCCGACGAGCTCGGCCACGCTCGCCGGATCGAGATTCAGGTCGCCGGGCCGCACGTCGGCGAAGATCGGCGTCGCGCCGCAGTGGACGATCACGTTCGCCGTCGCGGGCCAGGTCAGCGACGTCGTGATCACCTCGTCGCCCGGCTTGACGCCCGCCGCGAGCAAGGCAAGGTGGAGCGCGGCGGTGCCCGACGAGAGCGCCAGCACGTGCTTCGCCTCGAGATATTCGGCAGTGCGGCGCTCGAGCTCCGCCGCGCGCGGGCCGCTCGTCAGCCAGCCCGAACGGATCGCTTCCGCAGCGGCCTCGACCTCCTCCTCGCCGACGGCGGGCGGCTGGAACGAGAGAAAGGTCGAGCGGACGGACTTAGACGAGGGCGCCGGCATCGGCCGTCATGAAGCGTACGCGCTCGGCCGCGGCCTCAGCCCGCGTCACGGCCTCCTCACGCGTGGCGCCGACGGCGAGCAGCGCTCCTGCGCGGTCGGAGCCCCGACGCAGCGGCGTGAACACGTAGCCGGGCTCGCGGTAGAGCCGCGTCCGCAGCACGCCGCTCATCCCCTGCGGCACCTCGACGGCCTCGAGCACTCCGGGCGGCGCGACGAGGAAGCGCGTGACGGCGCCGCCGACGCGCTCCGCGTAACGCTCGGTCACCTGCGCAATCGTGAGCGGCTCGCCAAGCGCGGCCGCGAGCGCGAGGCCGTTCAGGTCGACGCCGGTCACCGCCTCGACGAGCTCCGCGTCGTGGCCGCCGCCGAGCCGGGCGGCAACCTCGATCACCTCCGGCCCGCCCGCGCTCACGCGCAACTGCGTGTACGTCGGCCCGTTGTCGATTCCGAGCGCGGCGACGGCGCGTCGCGTCACCTCGGCCGCGGCCTCCGCGTGCGGCGAGGGCCAGACGTGGGCGAGCGCGACGCCGAACGCAGGCGGTTCGGCTGTGATGCGGTCGGTGACGGCGAGCGCGAGGAACTCACCGCCGGCCGAGTAGCCCACCACCGTCACCTCCGGCCCGTCGACGTACTCCTCGACGAGCACGAGCCCATTGCGGGAAGCGCCGCGTGCCGTGGCGAGCGCGTCCGAAAGCTCGGCGTCGTCGAGGACGAGCGTCAGCCCTTTCTGTCCCTGGCGATCCGGCGCCTTGACGACGCACGGCGCGGAAAGCTCAGGCTTGCCGTCGCTCACGACCTCGTAACGCGGCTGCGGCACGCCGGCCTCGGCGAGCGCTTCGCGCTGGCGCAGCTTGTTCGTCGCGAGCACCGCCGTCGCCGGCGAGAGCGGATGCGGCAGCTTCAGCTTGTCGGCGATGCGCGCAGCGACGGCGACCGGCCAGTCGGTGCCGGGCGAGATCACGCCGTCGAGCTCGAGCGCGGCAGCGAGCCGCTCGATCGCGGGCTCGTCCTCGGTCGAAACGAGGCAGCGGCGGTCGGCGAGCTCGAAGCCGGGCGCCGCGGGATCGCGGTCGCAGACCGCCGTCCACACGCCGTGCGCGCGCGCAGCCTCGAGGAGACCGAGCTGCGCCGGGCCCGCGCCTAGGACGAGAAGGCGCGGGTTTCTTTCGCCAAGATGCCCCGCCACCACACCTCATTGTCGCGGTACCACGCGACGGTGCGCTCGAGACCGTCCTCGAACGTCGTGCGCGCGCGCCAGCCGAGCAGTCGCTCCGCTTTCTCCGTCGACCCGATGTGCCGGTCGACCTGGCCGGGCCGCTCGTCGACATGCTGCTTGAGCTCCGGCGACTTGCCGAGCAGCGAGAGCACGAGGTCGGCGACCTCCGAGACGGAGACGTCGACGCCTGTGGCGACATTCAGGGTCTCGCCGGCGACGTTCTCGAGCGGCGCGTCGATCACGGCCTCGATCGCCTCCGCGTCGTCGAACACGTAGAGCCAGTCGCGGCTCGCGTGCCCGTCGCCGTGGATCGTCAGCGGTTCGTCCGAGAGCGCCTGGGTGATGAAGCGCGGCACGACCTTCTCCGGATGCTGCCGCGGCCCGTAGTTGTTGAACGGCCTGATGATCGCGATCGGCAGCCCGTACGTGACGAAGTACGAGTACGCGAGCCGGTCGGCGCCTGCCTTCGTGCCCGCGTAGGGCGAACGCGGGTTGAGCGGATGCTCTTCGTCCATCGGCGCCGCCTCCGCGGTGCCGTAGACCTCCGACGACGAGATCAGCACGAAACGCTCGACCGGCGTCTCACGGATCGCGTCGAGCAGGATCTGCGTCCCCTCCACGTTCGTGCGCACGAACTCGGATGCGCCGTGCTCGATCGACTTCTCGACATGCGACTCGGCAGCAGCGTTCACGATCACGTCGACTCCCTCGACGAGCTCGCGCACGAGCTTCCGGTCGCGGATGTCGCCGTGCACGAACGAGAGCCGCGGGTGCGCGAGCACGTCGGCGAGGTTCTCGAGGTTGCCCGCATAGGTGAGCGCGTCGAGCGAAACGACCTCGTGATCCGTCTCGTCGAGCAGGTGGTGGATCATGTTCGACGGGATGAAGCCGGCCCCGCCGGTAACGAGAACTCGCTTGCTCACAGCTCCTCGGCCACGCTGTACAAGGGTCTGCCCTCCACGTCCCGCTGGATTCGATTCAGATACTCACCGATCAACGCCAGGATGAATCCTTCCATGCCGAGGATGAAGACGACTCCCGTGCCCGCAAAGAGCGGCCCCGGGAAGTTGCCGTGGTCGACCCAGTAGACGATGCCGTAGATGCCGAGTGCCGCCGCGGCGGCTGTGCAGACGAGCCCGAGCGCGACGCCGATCCACTGCACCGGCTGCGGCCAGAAGCCGGCGATCACGTGCAAGGCGAGGCGGACGAGCCGCACCGGCGAGTAGCGGGATCCCGAGCGCGATGCCCTGTGCGAGACGTCGACCTCCTCGACGCTGGCACCGCTCGCGAGCACGAGCGCCTTCGTGAACTTCTGCTTGCCGATCGCGCCGAAGAGCGGCTCGATCGCCTCGCGCCGGTACGCGTTGAAGGCGCAGCCGAAGTCGGAGATCGGCACGCCGGTGAAGCGTCGCAGCATGCCGTTGATCACGCGCGACGGCACGGTTCGCCCCACCGAGTCGCGCCGGCCGACGCGCCGTCCCGACGCGACGTCGACACGCTCGAGCGCGGCGACGAGCCTCGGAATGTCCTCTGGTTCGTTCTGGAGGTCGCCGTCCATCGTCACGATCGTGTGGCCGCGCGCGCGTACGAGCCCTGCGTGCATCGCCGGATGCTGGCCGAAGTTGCGCTTGAGACGGACGACGCGGACGCGCGAGTCGGCGTCGTGCAGGCTCTTCAGCTCCGCGAAGGTGCCGTCGGTCGAGCCGTCGTCGACGAAGATCAGCTCGAACGGCCGCTCGTCGAGCGCGGCGACGGTGCGCGCGTAGAGCTCCGTCATCGCGCCCTCCTCGTTCAGCACCGTGACGACGACGGAAAGAAGGGGGTCCCCGGCCATGCCGCCGGGGACCCTAGTCGTGCGTTCGCTAAGCGGCCAGCTCGAGCGCCGGAGCCGCCTCGACCGCTACCGGCCGGCGGCGGATCAGGAGCGCTGCGAGCGCCCCGAGCGCGACGACGATCGCGCCGATGTAGACGGCGGGCACCATCCCGTCCGTAAAGGCCTGGCCGGACCGGTAGCCGCCCGCATGCGCGAACACGGCTGCGAGGACGGCGACGCCGAGCACGCCGCCGAGCTCGCGGATCGCGTTGTTCGCACCCGAGGCCTGGCCCTCGGACTCCGGCGACACCGACGAGAGGACGACGTTCGCGACCGGAGCGAAGAAGAGCGCCATCCCGACACCCGAGACCGCGAACGGTGCGACGATGTCGATGTACGGCGTCGTCGGCGTCGTGACGGCCGCGATCCACGCAAGCCCGGTCGCCTGCAGCGCGAGCCCCGCCCCCATCAGCCGGTGGCCGCCGATCCGGTCCGAGAGCGCGCCTGCGATCGGGGCGACGAGCATCGGCATCGCCGTCCACGGCAGGATCCGCAGCCCGGACGCGAGCGGCGAGTAGTGCTGCACGGTCTGGAAGAACTGCGCGAGCAGGAAGATCGAGCCGAACATCCCGAACGACATGAAGAGGGACGCAGCGTTCGCGAGCGAGAACGTGCGGTCGCGGAAGAACCCCATCGGCAGCATCGGCGCCGGCGCGCGCAGCTCCCACGCGACGAAGGCGGCAACTAGCAAAGCACCCGCGACGAGCGCGCCCACGATCTGTGGCGAGCCCCAGCCGACGGTGTTCGCCCGCACGAGCCCCCACGTGATCCCGAGCAGCCCTGAGCTTGCGAGCGCAAGCCCGCGCAGGTCGAAGCGGTTGTCGGCTCCGCGGCTCTCCTCGAGCCGGAGCAGCACGAGCGGCACGAGCGCGATGCCGATCGGCACGTTCAGCCAGAAGATCCAGTGCCAGGAGATGCCGCTGACGACGGCGCCGCCGACGAGCGGGCCGAACGCGATCGCGAGCCCGCTGATGCCGCCCCAGGCGCCGAGCGCGAGCCCACGCCGCTCCGGCGGCACCGACGCGGAGAGGATCGTCAGCGTCAACGGCATCACGATCGCGCCGCCGAGGCCCTGCACGGCGCGGGCCGCGTCGAGCGCGCCGATCGTCGGCGCGAGCGCAGCTGCTGCGCTCGCGGCGGTGAAGATCGTGAGGCCGACGGCGAGGAGCCGCCGCCGCCCGAAGCGGTCGCCGAGCGCGGCGCCGGTGAGGAGGAGCACGGCGAACGTGAGCGTGTACGCGTTCACGGTCCACTCGAGGCCGCCGATGCCGGCTGCGAGGTCGCGGCGGATCACGGGGATCGCCGTCGTGACGACGAGGTTGTCGAGCGTGACCATGAAGGCCGCCGCTGAGGTGATCGCAAATGCCCAAAGTGTTTTGTGACTCATCACTTACCTCCTCGTGAAAAAAAGAGAACGGGTCTAGCTATCCTCGCGACAGCCTGCGAGCAGACGGTCGGCCCACGGCTCGGTATCGCCGGCGATGAGCCCCATCGAGGCGAACACGTTCAGGAGCATCCCCATCGCAAAGAACGACGAGATCTCGGCCGCCTCGAGCCCGGACACCCGCTCGGCATAGGCGACGAGGTCGCCGTAGCCCGCGCGGACGACCGCACGGATCTCCGGCTCGTCGCAGGCCGCGTAGGCCTGCATCTGCACCTGCAGACGGCTCCTGTCGGTCTCCAGGCGCTCGACGTAGGCCTTGCCGATCGCGTCGAGGGCCTCCGCTCCGCGCTTGCCCTCCGCGGCCCGCTGGAACATCTCGAGCGTCTCGCGGAAGCAGCGGCTGACAACGGCCTTGAAGAGCTCCTGCTTCGTCCCGAAAAGCCGGAAGACGTAGGGCTGCGAGATCCCGGCGGCGCGGGCGATCTCCTCGGTCGAGGCTCCGTGAAAGCCGCGGGTGGCGAAGCTCTGGAGCGCCGCATCGAGGATCTCCTCGCGCCGCTCCTCCTGGCTCTTGCGGGCCGTCACCACCATCGAGGTGAGATATTAGTGACTACTCACAAGCTTGTCAAGCGCCCCGGCGACACGATCGAGGTCGGCGTCGGTCAGCCGTGAGTGGAGCGGCAGCGCGAGCGCGTGCTCGTAGGCGTGCGTCGCGCCCGGGAAGAAGCCCTGGTCGCGGTAGGCCGAGAGGAGGGGCAGCGCATAGGTGCCGATCTGGGCCTCGATCCCCTGCGCGCGGAGTGCTGTGAGGACATCGTCGCGGCGGTCGACCTGGACGACGTAGGCCTGCCAGCCGTGGACGTCGCCCTCGTCTGCTTCCGGCAGCGTCACGTTCGCATCGCGAAGGCGCTCGGCGTAGCCGGCCGCGACACGTGCGCGCGCCGCGTAGAGCTCGTCGAGGCGGCGCATCTGCGCCGTGCCGATCGCGCAGAGCAGATCGGAGAGCCGGTAGTTGAGCCCGGGCGCGGGCATGTCGTCGTAGGTCCCCGACGGCGACCAGCCGTGGTTGCGAATCACACGCATCCGTTCGGCGCATCGCTCGTCGTTCGTCGTGATCGCGCCGCCTTCGCCGGTCGTCACGATCTTCCGCGGGTGGAACGAGAGACACGCCGCGAGCCCGAGCGAGCCGCACGCTCGGCCCGCTCGGCGCGCGCCGAGCGCACCGGCTGCGTCCTCGAGCATCGTCAGCTCCTCCGGCAGCTCTTCGATGCGGGCCGGCCGGCCGAAGAGGTGCACCGCGAGGACCGCCTTCGTCCGCGGACCGATCTCGACTTGCGCGGCATCGAAGTTCATCGTCTGCGGGTCGACGTCGACGAGCTTCGGCCGGAGGCCGCAGAACGCGACGACATTTGCCGTCGCGGGAAACGTGTAGGCGGGGATGATCACCTCGTCGCCGGGCTCCAGCCCGAGCGCGAGCACGGCGACATGCAGCGCCGCGGTGCCGGAGGAGACGGCAACGGCGTACGCCGTCTCGCAGGCGCGCGCGAGCTCAGCCTCGAACTCGGCGACGCGCGGCCCCATCGTCAGGTGGCCGTCGGCGATCACCTCGGCGAGCGCCTCGAGCTCGGCCGGCCCGACGTCGGGCCACGCGAGCCGGATCTTCTCTACTTCGCCCGGTACCACTCGATCGTCCGTTCGAGTCCCTCGTCCAGGTCGACCTGCGCCTCGAAGCCGAGGAGCTCGCGAGCGTGGCCCACGTTCGGGCTGCGGACCTCGACGTCGGCGTAGGTGAGCGGCGTGAAGGCGATCTGGCCGGGACAGTTCGTCAGCCGCTTGATGCGCTGCGCGAGGTCGAGGATCGTCACGACCGAGCGGTCGTTGCCGATGTTGAAGCTCTGGCCTGCGGCGTCTTTCTGCTCCAGGCAGAGCAGGACGGCCCGGACCATGTCGTCGACGTAGCACCACGCGCGAATCTGCGAGCCGTCCCCATGGATCGTCAGGTCGTCACCCGCGAGCGCCGCTTCGATGAAGGCGCGAATCGCGCCACCGCCGATCTGCCCAGGCCCATAGACGTTGAAGGGCCGAACGGTCACCGTCGGCAGGTGGAGCTCGTCGTAATACGCGTGCGCCATGTGCTCGCCCGCGAGCTTCGAGACGGCGTAGGTCCAGCGCGCCTCGCCGACGGAGCCGATCGTCGAGACGTGGCCCTCGTGCACGTTGTCGGCATGGGTGCCGAAGACCTCGCTCGTCGAGAAGTCGACGAAGCGCTCGAGCGTGTCCTTGGTCGCAAGCGCCGCTTCGAGCGCGTTGTAGGTGCCGATCATGTTGACGCGCATCGTCCGCACCGGGCTCTCCCGGACGGTGTCGACGCCGGCGATCGCGGCGCAGTGGACGAAGTGCGTCGCACCGGCTGCGAGCTCGGCGAGGAGCGCGCCGTCGAGCACGTCGCCCTGCCGGAAGTGGAAGTTCGCGTGGCCGGTCAGCGACTGGAGGCCCGGCGACTCCCGGTGGAGGTTGTCGATCGCCACGATCTCGTTCGCGTCCACGAGCTCACGCGCGAGCGTCGTCGCGATGAACCCTGCCCCGCCCGTGATGACGATCCGCTTACCCTCGAGCACGCCGCCGAAGCCTACGCGCGCGCAGGCGAAGCCGAGCCTGGTCGCGGCGGCGACCGGCCGGGAGCACGAAGACCTCGTCGGCCTTCCAGTCCGGCGGCTCCTCGAAGGCGTCGACGCCGAACCTGTCGCGCATCCAGTCGGGCTTCGCCCCGACGAGGAACGGCTCGAGCGCAGGATCGAGGTCGGCCAGAAGCGCGTCGACTTGCGCGTCGAACGCTTCGTCGCCGGGCGGCTGGCCGACGAGCACGAGCGCGCGGCGACGCGGGGTCACTTCGAGCTCGAGCGCGACACCGCAGCCGAACCAGCGATGGCGCTCGTGGACCAGGTCGACCGCGATCGCGTACCGCCCCGGCTCCTCGGGTGCTCGGATCGACACCGGCACAACGGTTTCGCCGCCCGGCATCAGGTCATGAGGGAGCGGCGTCCGCAGCGCATCCGGCAGCCCCTGGTACGAGAGCCGGACCTCCGGCGCCGCTTCCCGCCCGCCGAGCCACGTCTCCGTGCCCTCATTCCGAACCCGGACATCGAAGGCCGCGACCTCGCCTGCGACGAGCGGATCGGAGAACAGGACTTCCAGCCGCCCCCGGTACGCACCTTCCGGCAGTCGGCGCTCGGCCCAGACGGCGTCGATCTCGTCGGACGTCGCGACTGCGATCGCAGGGGGATTCGACGGCGCAAGCGGGGGCGGTGTGAGGGCGGCCCGCACGAGCTGCGCGTCGTCGCCGGGAACCGGCACGACCCGCGGTTCACGCGACTCGGGGATGAAGTACGCCTCGTTGAACGCCCGTCCAGCGATCCGAAGCCCCGGACGGACACCGGCGTAGCGGCGCACCTGTTCCTCACGCTGCGCGCGCTCCTTGACGAGGAGGTCGAGGTGGTAGAGCGGCGCCTCGAGGAAGCACCGCGGCCCGGAGGCGTGAATCGGCACGTGCAGGATGCCGGGGAAGCGCGCGGCCTCCCGCCGCACGAGGCGGAGCTGCCAGTCCGGCCGCCAGGGCCACGCGTCGATGTACCCGTCGCGCCAGAGCCACCGGCGGCGGACGAAGCAATGGGTCAGCTCTCGGGGCGGGCCGGCGAGTGCCTCCAGAAGCCCACGCGAAGGCACTTCGTCGTCGTCGATCCAAAAGACCCAGTCGCCGCTCGCCTGTTCGTGCAGCCACTGCCGCGAATGCTCCGGCTGCCCCGGGTACGGGTACCGGCGGAGAACGTCTGCGAGCTCGGCGACCGGGCCGAGGAACCGGGTGTCGACACGTGTATCGACGCCGACGACGATCTCGTCGGCGACCGGGCGGAGCAGGGCGAGGAGGTGTGCGAGGCGTTCGGGCGGGCCGCCGCTCAGGCAACAGACGGAGAGCATCTGGCCGTAGCATCGCAGCGCCCGTGAGAACCGTCCTGTTCGTCGGCGCAGGCCGCCACCAGCGGCGCGCGATCCAGCGCGCCAAGGAGCTGAAGCTCCGCGTCGCCGCCGTCGACCGCAACCCCGACGCGCCCGGCCTGAAGGAGGCCGACGTCGCGCGAGTCGTCGACTACGCGGACCCGCAGGCGGTGCTCGCGGCGATCAAGCGCGTGAAGATCGACGGCGTCCTCACCGTCTCGGCCGACAGCGCGGTTCCGACCGTCGCCGCGATCGCCGAGGCGCTCGGCCTGCCGGGGATCGGCGTCGAGACCGCGCACCTGATGACGAACAAGATCGCGATGCGGCGGCGCTTCGCCGAGTCGGGCATCCCGCAGCCGCGATTCGCGGCGCTGCGCAAGCTCTCGGAGCGTCACCGCGCGCTCGACGAGGTCGGCCTCCCTGCGGTGCTGAAGCCGGCCGATTCCGGCGGCCAGCGCGGCGTCTTCCGGATCGAGTCGATGGACGACGTCGAGGCGCATCTGCACGAGGCGCTCGCGATCTCGCCGACCGGCGAGGCGATCCTCGAGCAATTCGTCGACGGCACCGAGATGAACGGGATCGTGATCGCGCGCGACGGCGACCCGATCCCGCTGACGCTCTCCGACCGGCTGCGGCCGCCCGGTATCGGCTTCGGCGTCGGCTGGATCCACGTCTACCCGGCGGCGGTGTGGGGCGACCAGCTGCTCGCATCCGAACGCGCGGCGACGCACGCGGTCAAGGCGCTCGGGCTCGAGAACGGGATCGCGTTTCCGCAGCTGATCGCGACGCCGGACGGACGCGTGGCAATGGTCGAGTGTGCGGCGCGGATCCCCGGCGGCCAGATGGCCGACCTCGTCCGCCACGCGGTCGGCGTCGATCTCGTCGAGGTGCAGCTGCGCTTCGCCCTCGGCGAGAAGCTCCCCGACGAGCTCGTACTGCCGAAGTTCAAGCAGCCGCTCGCGATCCGCTTTCTCACCGCCTCGCCGGGCCCGCTTCCGACGGGTCGGGTCGTCAGCGTCGGTTCGCTCGAGAAGGTGCTCGCGTTTCCCGGCGTCGTCCAGGCGGATACGTACCTTCAGCCGGGAGAGGTGATCAGGCCGGTCCGACTCGACGGCGACCGGCGTGGCTACGTGATCGCGATTGCCGACACGAACATCGAGGCGCTCGACCGTGCAGAGGCCGCGGCGCGGCTCGTCGAAGTCGAAATCGAATGAGCTGCGAGTTCTCGCCGGCGCACTACCGCGAGCTCCTCGACGCGGCGAAAGCCGGCGGCTATCGGTTCGCCGGCTTCGAACGTGATCCGCAAGCGGGCGATCTGTTCCTTCGCCACGACGTCGACCTCTCGCTCGCCGCCGCGGTGGCGATGGCGGAGCTCGAAGCCGAGCTCGGCGTGCGGTCGACATGGTTTCTGATGACGCGCTCGGTCTTCTACAACCTGCGCTCGAAGGAGGGTGAGCACGCACTCGCGCGTCTGCGCGAGTGCGGTGGGTGGATCGCGCACCACGCCGTCTGGCCTGAGGTCGACCTCGACGACACAGCGGGCTTCGAGCGCGTCGTGGCGTGGCACAACCCCGCGGCCGAGTACATGTTCGAGCCGGTCGACGGCGCCGCGAACGTGATGGCGCCGCCGTTCTTCGACGCCGATCACTATCGCTCGGACTCGAACCAGCACTGGCGCAACGGCTGCCCGCACGACGAGCTCGCGGCCGGCGCGTTCGAGTGGCTGCAGCTGCTCGTCCATCCGGAGATCTGGATGTACGACGGAGGCACGATGGGCGACACGATGCGCTCGTTCCTCGACGCCGACCGCGAGGCGCGGCTCGAGCACCTGCGCGAGGACAGGATCGACCTGTAGTGGCTCCGAAGCCGATCACCGTCGTCGTCACCGCATCCGGCGCGCCGGGCACCGCTGCGCTGCTGCATGCGCTGCGGGAGAACGGCGAGCGAGAGGTGCGGCTCGTCGGCACCGACATGTCGGAGCGCTCGGTCGGCCGCCATCTCTGCGACGCGTTCCACCTCGTTCCGGCCGGGTCCGATCCGGGCTTTCCCGACGCCGTGCGCGATGTCGCCGACCGCGAAGGTGCGGACGCGATCCTGCCGCAGTCGTCGTTCGACCTCGAAGGGCTCGCCGGCGCGATCGACCGCTTCGCCGGCATCCCCGTGCTCGTCTCGCAGCCCGACGCGATCCGCCGCTCGAACGACAAGGCGGAGACATACGCGCTGATGCACCGGCTCGGCCTGCCGGCGCCGGAGTTCCGGCGCGTACGCGGAGCCGCGCAGGTCGCGGATGCGGCGCGCGAGCTCGGATACCCCGACCGCCCCGTTTGCTTCAAGCCGGTGTTCTCGTCCGGTAGTCGCGGGTTCCGCATCCTCGATCCGACGGTTGACCGAGCGAACGTGCTCCTGCGCGAGCGACCCGGATTCGTCGCGATGCGGCTCGAGGAGGCGGTCGAGATCCTCGAGTCCGTCGGCGACGACACCGAGCTGCTCGTGATGGAGCTCGCGACCGGCGGCGAGCGCACGATCGACGGGATCGCGAACGGCCAGGAGATCGTGCTCGGACACCCAAAGACGCGAGAGGCGATGCGCGCCGGCCTCGCGATGTACTTCGTGACGCTCGACGACGACGAGCTGATGCAGCTCGCGAACACGATCGTGGGCGAGCTCGAAATCGAGCACTTCTTCAACATCCAGCTCGTCGGCGACTATGTGATCGAGATCAATCCGCGGATCTCGACGATCGTCTACCAACCAGACCTCAACCTGCCGTACCTCGGCGTCAAGCGCGCGATCGGCGAGATCTCCGACGACGAGCTGCGGGCGCTGCGCGCGCGGATCCGCCCAGGTCGGACGGCGTTGCGCTACTTCGACCAGCTCGAATTCGACGGGTGACGCTGCGCGTCACGCACTGCCCGGTGAACGTTGCCGGGATTCCGTGGACGAATGTCGAAGCATTGCGCGCGAAAGGCATCGACGCGCGACTCGTCGTCTTCAACCGCGCGAGGCTCCATCCGGAAGCAGATCGCTCGCTCGATCGTCGCGGCCCGCTGCCGCTTCGGCTTGCGAGGCAAACGGCTTCCTTCGCGCGGCTCGTGCCGGAGACCGATGTCTTTCACTTCTACTTCGGACTGACGCTCGTCCCGAAGTCCCTGCAATTCGCACTACTCCGGGCGACCGGGAAGAACAGCGTCATGCACTGGCTCGGGAGCGACATCCGCGGCAAGACGCCCGCGGAGCTCGCGTGGGCCAGAGGCGCGGGCGCGCAGATTGTCGGCTCCTACGACGCGATCCGATGGGTGCCGGAGGCGCACGTCGTGCCACCGGGGCTCAATCTGCGCGAGTACGTCGCGCGTCTGCCCTCGGATGCGCCGCGACCGCTCGTCGTGCACGCGCCGTCGAACCGCGGGACGAAGGGAACAATGCACGTGATCGAGGCATGCGCGCAGCTGCCGGTCGAGCTCGATGTCGTCGAAGGCGTGCCGCACGAGGAGGCGCGTGAGCGTTACGCCCGCGCGGACATCGTCGTCGACCAGCTGAACGCCGGCTGGCACGGCGTCTTCGCGCTCGAGGCGATGGCTCTCGGAAAGCCGGTCGTGAGCCATCTGAAGCCGGACGTCGTCGAGCGCAGCGCCGAGGCGTTCGGCGTGCGCGTGCCGATCGTGCCTGCGACGGCGGAGACGCTCGTCGCTGCGCTGACCCCCCTCGTCGAGGACGTCTCGCGCCGCCGCGAGTTGGGCGCGGCAGGCCGCGCCTACGTCGAGCAGGTGCACGACATCGCTGTCGTGGCCGATCGCCTGCTCGACATCTACCGTTCTCTGTAGTGAGCCTCGCGCGCGAGCTCAAGCGCCTCACCCGCCACACGGCGATCTACGGGATCGGCGGCCTCGTCTCGCGGATCCTCGCGGTGATCCTGCTGCCGCTCTACACGTCCTACCTGTCGCCGAAAGCGTACGGCCAGGTCGAGAGCGTGACGGCGGCGACAGCGGTGCTCTCGATTCTGCTGCAGCTCGGGATCGCCAGCGCGTTCTTCCGCTTCTACTTCGACGCCAAGGAGCCGAAAGAGAAGCTCGTCGTCGTCCGCACGTCGTTCTGGTTCACGATGGCGATGTCGACGCTCGGACTTGTGCTCGGAGTCGTCTTCGCAACGCCGGTCGGGCACGTCCTCGGGCTCGGACACGATCCGACGCTCGTGCGGGCCGGCGCGGTCGGCCTCTGGGCGCAGACGAACTACAACCAGCTGACCGCGCTCTTCCGCGTCGAGGAACGTTCCGTTGCCTACGCGATCGCGAGTGTCGCGAACGTGCTGATCACGATCGCCTCGATGGTCGTCTTCGTCGCCGTGGCGCACTGGGGAGCCGTCGGGCTCGTCGTCGGCAATTTCACCGGGACGCTGGTGGTGTACGTCGCGCTTGTCGCCTACCGCCGCGAGCAGCTCGGACTGCAATTCGACCGCCTGCTCTTCAGGCAGATGCAGCGCTTCGGCATGCCACTCGTCCCGTCGGCGCTCGCGCTCTGGATCATCAACTTCGTCGATCGCCGATTCGTCATCTACTACCACGGCCTTCCGGAGGCGGGCATCTACTCGGCGGCGATCAAGATCGCCTCCGTCGTCACCTTCGCGATGCTTGCGTTCCGGACTGCATGGCCCGCGTTCGCGTACTCGATCGAGGACGATCGAGCCGCACGGCGCGCCTATGCCTTCGTCCTCACCTACCTGCTCGCGTTCGCGTCATGGCTCTCGCTCACGCTCGGGGCCCTCGCTCCCTGGCTCGTCGAGCTCCTGAGCTCCCGGTACCAACGCGCCGACAAGGGGGTCGCGCTGCTCGCGTTCGCCTTCGCGGTCTACGCCGGCTACACCGTGCTCGCAATCGGCAGCGGCCGCGCCCGGCGCACGCAGCTGAACTGGGTCGTGACCGGAATCGGCGCCGCCGTCAACATCCTCTTCAACTTTCTGCTCATCCCGCCGTACGGAATGGTCGGAGCGGCGATCTCGACGGCGATCGGCTACGTCGTGTTGTTCATCGGCATGACGATCTACGCCCAATCTGTCTATCCCGTGCCGTATCAATGGCGGCGAATCGTCACGGTCGTCGGCGCGGCCGTGGCGCTGACGGTCGCTGCGCGCGCGGCGCAGCTCTCGCTCGCGCCGTCCGTGCTGCTCGTACTCGCGTACCCGCTCGTCCTCTTCGCGCTCGGCTTCTACCACCCCGCCGAATTGCAGCGTTTGAAGCGCCTCCGCAGGCTCGCACCCGGCTGGTAGCTTGGCCCCCCGGTGGGTGAGATGAGCGGAAATCGCCGCTGGTACGCGCTCGCACTGATCTGCACGGCGCAGTTCATGGTCGTCCTCGACGTCTCGATCGTGAACGTTGCGTTGCCTTCGATCAAGAAAGCGCTCGATTTCTCGGAAGCCAACTTGCAATGGGTGATCAGCGCCTACACACTTGTCGCAGGCGGCTTCCTGCTACTCGGTGGCCGCATCGCCGACATTGCAGGACGCCGCCTACTTTTCGTCGTCGGCCTCGGGCTGTTCACGAGCGGATCGCTCATGTGCGGGCTCTCGTGGACGCACGGCGCGCTGATCACGTTCCGCGCGATCCAGGGCTTCGGCGCCGCGTTCGTCGCACCCGCGGCGTTGTCGCTGATCACGGCTCTCTTCGAGGAGGGCCCCGACCGCAACAAGGCGCTCGGCGTGATGGGCGCGATCAGCGGTTCCGGCGCCGCGTTCGGGGTGCTGCTCGGCGGCGTGCTGACGAGCGAGTTCTCGTGGAAGTGGATCTTCTTCGTGAACGTTCCGGTCGGCGTGTTCGCGATCGTCGCCGCGTTCCTGCTGCTGCCCGAGAGCCGTGCCGACCTGGGCCACCACAGCTTCGACCTCATCGGTGCGATCGTCGCAACGGCGAGCCTGACCGTACTCACCTACGCGATCGTGAAGGCGAGCTCGTACGGATGGGCCTCCGGCAAGACGATCGGCATGCTGGTAGGCGCCGTCGCCGGTCTCACCGTCTTCGTCGCGATCGAGCACCGGGCGAAGGCGCCGCTGATGCCGCTCCGCATCTGGCTCAACCGGACGCTTGCGGGCGCGAACATCGTCGGCCTGATGATCGGCGCCTCGATCTTCGCGATGTTCTTCATCCTCTCGCTCTACATGCAGCAGGTGCTCGGCTATTCGGCGCTCAAGGCGGGCGTTGCGTACCTGCCGTGCGCGCTGACGGTGGTCGTCGCCGCCGGCATCGCCGGGAAGCTCGTGACGATCTTCGGCGTGCGCAACATGCTCGCCGCGGGACTCCTGATCTCGGCGGGCGGTCTCTACTACTTCACGCACGTGTCGGCCAACGGGACGTACTGGAAGGACCTCTTCCCCGGCTTCATCATCGCGGCAATCGGCCTCGGCTTCTCGTTCGTGCCGGTGACGATCGCGGCGCTCTCGGGCGTCGCGAACCGCGACGCCGGCCTCGCGTCCGGCTTGATCAACACGACGCAGCAGATCGGCGGCGCGCTCGGAACGGCGATCGTCACGAGCGTCGCCGTCTCTCGGCTCCATCATCTGACAGGCGTCGGCGACACGATGAAAGTCGCCCAGACGGGCGGCTTCCAGTGGGCGTTCTGGGTCAGCCTTGCCTTTTGCGCCGTGGGCGTCGTCGCCACACTCGGCTGGATTCGTCGCGCCACGATCCCGGCCCAGGCACCAGCCCTCGCCGGCGACTAGCGTTCCCGCCGTGAGGGCGGGGTTCGATGTCGACGACGACGCCGTTGCCGCCGCCGCGGCGATCCTCGAGCGACGGCGGATCGGCATCCACATCGTCGGGTTCGAGCCGGAGCGCCGTATCGACGGCGTCCTGGCGCGGATCCCGGCCGAGATCGCAGGATGCTTCGCCGAGATCACGGTCATCGACGACTCGTCCGACGACCTGACGTTCGACGTCGCCCTCGCCGCGGGTGAGCGCCTAGGCCTCGAGAACCTGCGCGTCCTGCGCACGCCGTCGAATCGTGGCTACGGCGGCAACCAGAAGCTCGTCTACCTGCGCGCGATCAAGCTCGGGCTCGACGCAGTGATCCTCCTGCATGGCGACGGTCAGTACGCGCCTGAGCTCCTGCCGCAGATCATCGTGCAGCTGGGCCGAGAGAACGTCGACGCCGTGATCGGCTCGCGGATGATCAAGCGCCTCGACGCGCTTCGCGCCAGGATGCCGGTCTACAAGTGGGTCGGCAACCAGGTGCTGACGGCGATCGAGAACGCGATGCTCGGCACGCACCTTGCCGAGTTCCACTCTGGATACCGCGCATACAAGGTCGAGGCACTGCGTGCGATCCCGTTCGACCTCGACTCGGACGGCTTCCACTTCGACATCGAGATCCTGATCCAGTTGATTCGCAGCGGCCGGACGATTGTCGAGGTGCCCGTGCCCACGTTTTCCGGCGACGAGATCTCCCCAATGAACGGCATGCGGTACGCCGTCAACTGCGTCAAGGCGGTGACGAAGGCACGGCTTGTCGATACCGGCCTCTTCTTCGATCCGAAGTTCGACACGGGGCAATTCGAAGAACGCAGCTACGTGGTGAAGACCGCGCCGAACTCGCTCCACCAGCACGTGCTCTCACTGCCCCGGCCGTCGAGCTGGCGCATCGCCAACCTCGGCGTGGGCCGGGGCGCGCTGAGCTCGGCGCTCGACGGCGGCGCGGAGGCCGTCGAGCTCGACCTCGACGGGCCGTTCGACGAAACGCTCGGCCGGCGCCGGTACGACGCGGCCCTCGCCCTCGACACGATCGAGCACCTGACCGACCCTGAGTCCGCCGCGAGACGGATCGCCGCGATCCTCAAGCCGGGCGGCGTCCTCTACGCGAGCACCGGCAACGTCGCGAACGTCGTCGTCCGGTTCAGCCTGCTCGCCGGCCAGTTCAACTACGGCAAGCGCGGCGTTCTCGCGCTCACCCACCGGCGACTGTTCACCATCCGCTCGTTCACGAAGCTCCTGAGGAACAGTGGCTTCGACATCACGGAGGTGCGCGGCTTCGGTCCGCCGTTGCGCGACACGGCCGGCGGCTCGAAGGCACTTCGCGCGACGGATGCCGTGCTCGGCAAGCTGGCGCGCCGGTGGCCGCGGCTCTTCGCCTTCAACTTCCTCGTCACTGCCGAGAAGGCGCCGGAGCTCGAAGACCTCTACGAGCGCACGTCCGCCTCAACCGGCGAGATCTACGAGGAGCCAGACCCTCCTACGCGTCGAAGAGCGTGGCCGCTTCGGCGACCGATTGGCGGATCGCGACCGCACGATTGACGGCGTTCACGATCGCGCGAAGCGACGCCGTGACGATGCTCGGATGGAGACCGACGCCCCAAACCGCGTCGTCGTTCACGTCCGCCTCGACGTAGGCCGCCGCGGTCGCGTCGGCCGACGCGGCCATCGCGTGCTCGTGGTAATCGCGGATGCTGACCGAGATCCCGAACTGCCGGTCGAACGCGTCGACGAGCGCG
>DASYAO010000025.1:0-8635 GCA_036501285.1 Gaiellaceae bacterium | reverse complement strand
GGAGTCGTAGACTCGGGCTTGCCGGGCCCGAAGGGAAATCGTGAATTCGTCCTCTATCTCGTCGATGACACGCATTGAGCGCGCAGCTGTCGTGCTGCACGGCGGCACGCGCGACATCAGCGGCGCTGTCGAGCGCCTGCGTGCGGCTGCGAAGAGCGAGGGGGTCGAGCTCCTTTTCGACGGTGAGGACGCGAAGCCGGATGTCGCGATCGTCATCGGCGGTGACGGGACGATGCTGCGCGCGCTCGGACGCTTCCTCGACAGCGGCGTGCCTTCGTTCGGAATCAATTTCGGCCGGGTCGGCTTTCTCACCGCCGCGCCGGGCGACGAGCTCGAGCTCGGACTGAAGCGCCTCTTCGCAGGCGAGTACCGCACGCTCGAGCTGCCGACGCTCGAAATCGATCTCGACGGCAAGCGCGTCGTCGCCGTCAACGACATCGTGATCACGAGCAAGACGCTCGGCCGGATGATGGAGCTCGAGTACGCGATCGGCGGTGAGCACATCGGCGTGCAGCCGTGCGACGGCCTGATCTGCGCGACGCCGCCCGGCTCGACCGCCTACAACCTCTCGAACGGCGGCCCCGTGCTCGTCTGGGGTCTTGACGCAATGGTGTTGAACTTCATCGCGCCGCACACGCTCCATGCGCGTCCCCTCGTGATCGGCCGCGGCATCGACATCGTCGTCGAGAACCGAAGCCGAGACGTTCCCGGTGCGGTGCTGATCGACGGCCACCGGGTCGCCGACCGCGCACCGGGCGAGTCGGCGACGATTCGACTCGCCCCCGAGCGCAGCACGCTCGCCGTTCTGCCCGAGGAGAGCTTCTTCACCCGCTACGGGCAGGTCTTCGGCACCGGTTAAAAGAGACAATGGGCGCGGTCAGACGCGCTCCGTACGATGGGGTGCATGCTGCGACGACTGCGGATCGAGAACCTCGTGCTCATCCGCGAGGCCGAGCTCGAGCTCGACTCCGGCCTCAACGCGATCACCGGCGAGACCGGCGCCGGCAAGACGATCCTCTCGAATGCGATCGGGCTACTGCTCGGCTCGCGCGGGGACGCGGCCGCGATCGGGGCTGCGGCCGCCGAGGCGTACGTCGAGGCCGAGTTCGACCTGCCGGACGACGACGTGCTCGGCGAGCTCGCGGAGCTCAGGCCCGAGAGCGAGGACTCGCTCGTCGTCGCGCGCCGGATCTTCGCCGACGGCCGCACGCGCGCATACGCGTGGGGTCGGAGCGCTGCGCGCGAAGACGTTGCGGGCGTGGTCGATGAGCTGCTCGCGATGAGCGGGCAGTTCGAGCAGCGCCGTCTCGGCCGGCCGAGCTACCAGCTCGCGACGCTGGACGCGTTCGCCGGCGCAGGGGACACCGTGCGCGAGGCCAGACGCGCCTGGCGCGAGCTGCAGGCTGCGCAGCGCGCCTACGACGAGCTGACGCGCGATGCAGCGGCAGCGCAGGCACGGCTCGACGAGCTCGCGGCGCTTGCCGCCGACACGGAAGGCCTTCGGGCCGCGCAGGAAGACGAGTTTCGCGCCGAGCGCGAGCGGCTCCGCCACATGACGGAGCTCGCGGCGGGGACGGCAGCTGCGATCGCGGCGCTCTCGGGCGACGAGGTGGCGGGCGCATCGGAGCTCGTCGGTACGGCCGAGCGCGAAATCGCGCCGCTCGAGCAGCTCGCGCCCGAGCTCGCCGCGGCCGGCGAGTCGCTTCGGGGCGCGGAGCTGACGCTGCGCGAGACGGCATCCGATCTCCGAGCTCTGCTCGACTCGCTCGACGCGAAGCCCGGCCGGGTCGAGTACGTCGAGTCGGAGCTCGAGCGCTTCGCCGACCTGCGACGCCGCTTCGACGCGCAGACGTTTGCCGAGCTGATCGAGCGCGCGGCGGTTGCGCGCGAAGAGCTCGCAGCGATCGCCGACGGCCACGATCCCGCGAAGGCTGCCGCAGCTGGGCTCGCTGCCGTCCAGGCCGAGGTCGACAGGCTTCATGCGGCGCTTCGCAAGGCGCGGATGAAAGCGGCGACGTCGTTCGCCGAGGCGGTCGCCCGCGAGCTTGTCGGCGTCGGGTTGGGCGAGGGCGAGTTTCGCGTCGAGGCGGAGCCGGCCGATCCGGGGCCGTCCGGCGCGGACCGCGTGTCGTTCTACGTGCGGCCGAATGCGGGGCTGCCGTTCGCTCCGGTCGCGGAGACCGCATCAGGCGGCGAGCTCTCGCGAATCGCGCTTGCGATTGCCGCGGTCGCGGGCGGCGAGACGATGGTCTTCGACGAGATCGACGCCGGCATCGGCGGCCAGACCGCGCACGCGGTCGCGGAGACGCTTCAGCGGCTCGCCGAGCGCGCCCAGGTGGTGACGATCACGCACCTGCCGCAGATCGCGAGCGTCGCCGATCGCCACTTCCGGGTCGAGAAGGTCTCCGGCGACCCGACGCAGACGCTGATCGAGCCCCTCGAGGCCGACGGGCGGCGGGCGGAGCTCGAGCGGATGCTCGGCGGCGCGGAGTTCCTCGCGGCCCTCCGCGAGTGAGATCGGCCGCCTCGCGCGAGCTGCTGGCGCCGCGGACGGATGTCTGGGCGTTCCTGGCCGAGCCCTTCCACCTGGCCGACTGGTGGCCCGGGATCCTCGGCGTCGAGCCGGACCTCCGCGGCTTCGAGCCCGGAGCGCGTTGGAAGGTGCGCGTGCAGACGAGCAACATCTTCGTCGGCCGTCGCGAGCGCGAAACGCTGCTCCTCGTCCGCGAGATCGAGCTCTACGAGCGCTGGACGTGGCACCTGCTGAAGCCGGAGCTCGATGTCGAAGTGGCCCTCCGGAGCGCCGGAGCCGACCGGACGGTCGTCACGTGCTCGACGAGCGGGCGCCGCAGCGTCCCGCAACAGGCAGTTGAGCGGCTCTACGACCTCGTGCAGACGGCCGCGACGATGTGACGTCCTCCGGCACCCGTACCATCGCCGGGTGCGTAATGGGGTCATCCGTCAGCTAAGCTGGAATCCCGTGATCGCGATCACGGGTCGAGCCCGATGAACCCAACGAAGTACGTCTTCGTCACGGGCGGCGTCGTTTCGTCTCTCGGGAAGGGCATCACCGCTGCTTCGCTCGGCCGTTTGCTCAAGGCGCGCGGGCTGAAGGTGCAGGTGCAGAAGTTCGACCCGTACATCAACGTCGACCCCGGGACGATGAGCCCGTTCCAGCACGGCGAGGTGTTCGTGACCGAGGACGGCGCCGAGACCGATCTCGACATCGGCCACTACGAGCGCTTCATCGACGAGAACCTTTCGCGCGCTGCGAACCACACCGCCGGTTCGGTGTGGGACCGCGTGCTGCGCAAGGAGCGCAAAGGCGAATACCTCGGCTCGACCGTACAGGTGATCCCGCACATCACGAACGAGATCAAGGCGCGCATCCGCTCGGTCGCCGACGCAACCGACACCGACGTCGTCATCTCCGAGATCGGCGGCACGGTCGGCGACATCGAGTCGCAGCCGTTCCTCGAGGCGATCCGCCAGTTCCGCCGCGAGGCCGGCGCCGAGAACGTGCTCTACCTGCACGTCACGCTTGTTCCGTTCATCCCGAATGCCGGCGAGTTGAAGACGAAGCCGACGCAGCACTCGGTCAACGAGCTGCGGCGCATCGGTATCCATCCCGACGTGCTCGTCTGCCGCTCGACCGAGCCGCTCACGCAAGACATCCGCGACAAGATCGCTCTCTTCGCCGACGTCGACGTCGAGGCGGTCGTTTCGGCGATCGACGTCCCCGACGTCTACCTCGTACCGAAGGCGCTGCAGGAACAGGGGCTCGACAAGCTCATCTGCGACAAGCTGCGTCTCGATACGCCGGACGCCGACCTCGGCGAGTGGGACGAGCTCGTCGATCGCCTCGACGAGCGCACCGACTCCGTCGAGATAGCACTCGTCGGCAAGTACGTGAAGCTGCACGACGCCTACCTCTCGGTGCACGAGGCGCTGAAGCATGCGGGCATCCACGCGGGCTGTCGCGTCGGCGTGCGCTGGGTCGACGCCGAGAACATGACGCTCGAGGAGGCGCGCGCCGAGCTCGTGGGCGCCGACGGCGTGCTCGTGCCCGGCGGGTTCGGCTCGCGCGGCTGGGAAGGGAAGATCCTCGCCTGCCGCGTGGCGCGCGAAGACTCGATCCCGTACCTCGGCATCTGCCTCGGCATGCACGTCGCCGTCTCCGAGTACGCGCGGCACGTGTGCGGCCTCGACGGCGCGAACTCGACCGAGATGGACCCCGAAACGCCGTTCCCGGTGATCGACCTGCTCCCGGAGCAAAAGGACATCGAAGACCTCGGCGGCACGATGCGCCTCGGCGCGCAGGCGGTCGAGCTCGCCGACGGCACGCGCACACGCGACGTCTACGCCGGCGAGCCTGTGATCGCCGAGCGCCACCGCCATCGCTACGAGGTCAACAACGCCTACCGCCAGCAGCTCGTCGACCGCGGCCTCGTCGTCAGTGGCACCTTCCAGGAGGGCCGCCTCGTCGAGATCGTCGAGCTGCCCGATCATCCGTGGTTCGTCGCCTCGCAGTTTCACCCCGAGTTCAAGTCGCGGCCGACGCGCCCCGCACCGCTTTTTCGCGAGTTCGTCACTGCCGCCCTCGAGCGGGCGCGCGAACGGCGAGCGGAACGACTCGAGATCGCGCGCTAGGTGTTAGTCGCCGAAGATGTGCGGCAACCCGGTCGACGGCGTGTGCCTGTAGCCGGCCGGGACGGCGGCTGTCGACGCCGCGGCCGCCACCTCGTTGTGAGGCAGCCATTCGAAGAGCGTCGTCTCCTCTAGCGCGCCTGTCCGCCCGTTCGTCAGCGTCTGGCGAATCGGCAGGTCGGTGGTCGGATCGGCCCACACCTCGCCGCTCCCTCCCTGAAACGCGAGGCCCCAGTAGAAGAGACCCAAAGTGCCCGTGAACAGAGGTGCGTCGACACCAGCGACCTCTTGTGTGCCATCCGGGGTCAGCTGACGTACCTGTGCGGGAAGGCTACGACTGTCGAGCGCAGTTACGCCTGAGGTGGCGGTCCCTATCGGCCCCTGCCCTGACGCCCAGGTACGAGCGTTGTCTGCGATCGTGGTGACCCGAATCGCGTGTGCCGAGACCACGCTGACGTAGCGGATGATCAGCTTCCGCTCCGGGTTGTAGACGTCGGTCAACGCGCTGCCGGTCAAAGGATCAAACCACATCTGCCCAATAAGGCGGCCGGTGTGGTCGAACGACACCATGCGCAAAATGAGACCTTGTGCGGCATCCTGCGCGCTCGCGCCATTCGTGCCGGCGACGAATCCCTTCGGCGGAGTGTCGGGCGCGATTGATGTCGGCGGTGGCCCTTCGCTTCCAACCGGCATCGGGATGACCCAGACGACGCGACGCTCTTTGAAGCCGACGAAGACGTCGAACGAGGTCGCGCCGTGAATCGAGACCGGTTCGTGGCCGATGGCGTAGGTGTCGCTCTGCTGTGACGGGAAGCTCGCGACTGGGATCACCGTCCGCCCGACATCGAGCGGCTTCGCCAGCCGGATCTTCACGACCGCTCCGATGTTTTTGTCGTTCCCTCCCCAAGGGTCGGGTCGCCCGACGGAGTGCTTCAAGCCGCGGAGGAGGTCGCGGAGATAGCTGTCCCTCGCGACGATCTGGGACGCTGCGACGCATTGTGCCGAGGTGAGCGGCAGCGGGACGGGGGAGGACGATTGTGGTTTGCACGGGCCGGACGAGGCGGCTGTCGTCGACGGCGCGATGGATGCGAAGGCGAAAGCGAGGGCCACGAGCCTGACGGCGCGCATTCGGCGGCACTCTAACTACCATCGCCTCCGTGTCGGAGGTGCTGGATCTCTTTCTCGAGCTTGCTGCGGTCCCGAGCCCGTCGGGCGAGGAGCGCGAGGTCGCGGACCGGGTCATCGCTTACCTGCGCGACTGCGGGCTCGAGCCCGACGAGGACGACGCCGGCCGCACAGTCGGCTCGACGGCGGGGAACCTGTTCACGAGGCTCGAGCCGACGACTGCAGGCGAGCCGCTTTTTCTCTGTGCGCATCTCGACACCGTTCCACCGACCGACGCGATCGAGCCCGTTGTCGAGGACGGCATCGTGCGCAACGCGCGCCCGACGGTGCTCGGCAGCGACAACAAGGCCGCGGTTGCGGTCATGCTCGAGGCGACGCGCCGCATCCTCGCGGAAAACAGGCCGCACGCCGGGCTCGAGCTCGTGTTCACGCCGAAAGAGGAGGTCGGCCTCCTCGGCGCCTACGCGTTCGACAACGAGCGGCTCGGTGCGCGCGTCGGCTACGTCTACGACCAGGCGGCGCCGATCGGCGAGGTGATCCTCGGCGCGCCGTCGGAGCAGCGGCTCGAGATCAACTTCCACGGCCGCGCCTCGCACGCAGGCATGTATCCGGAGGAGGGCCGCTCGGCGATCGTCGCCGCTGCCCGGGCGATCTCGGAGCTGCGGCTCGGCCGGATCGACGAGGAGACGACCGCCAACGTCGGACTGATCCGCGGCGGCACGGCGATCAACATCGTCCCCGAGTGGTGCTCGATCTTCGCCGAAGTTCGCTCGCACGACGAGCGCAAGCTCGCCGACGCGGTTCAGCAGGTGCAGGACGCGGTCACGTTCGCCGCCGGCGTCGCCGAGTGCGAGGTCGAAACAAAGCTCAACCGCACCTATCGCGCTTACCGCTTCAAGCGCGGCGACAAGGCGGTCACACTCGCGTCCGACGCACTCGCGCGCTGCGGCTTCGAGCCGAGCTACGCCCTCTCGGGCGGCGCGGCTGACGCGAACGTCTTCAACGAACGAGGCATTCAGTGCGTCAATCTCGCGAACGGGATGGCCGAGATCCACACACCCGACGAGCACATCGCCGTCTCCGACCTCGAGGCGATGGTCGAAGTGACACTCGCTCTCCTCGACGCTGCGGCGGCATAGGCTACGCACCCGTGAAGATCGGAGTCGCCAGAGAGATCAAGTCGGACGAGTACCGCGTCGCGCTCACACCTGCCGGCGCGCTCGAGTTGATCAACCGCGGTCACGAGGTCGCGATCGAGACGGGCGCCGGTGACGGGA
Organism: Gaiellaceae bacterium; assembly: GCA_036501285.1. GTDB lineage: Bacteria > Actinomycetota > Thermoleophilia > Gaiellales > Gaiellaceae > PALSA-600. The sequence continues at coordinate 1,586 of DASYAO010000025.1, read as the reverse complement.
GCGCGTTCTCCGACGAGTCGTACACGCGTGTCGGCGCACGCATCGTCTCGGTCCAGGAGGTGTGGCAGCAGAGCGACCTGCTGCTCAAGGTGAAGGAGCCCGTCGCCGAGGAGTACAAGCGCCTGCGCGAAGGGCTGATCCTCTTCACCTACCTGCACATCGCGGCCGACGAGCCGCTCACGCGGGCGCTCACGGAGTCCGGCATCTCCGCGGTCGCCTACGAAACTGTCGAGACCTCCCGCCGAGCGCTGCCGCTGCTGGCGCCGATGTCGGAGATCGCCGGAAGGCTCGCTTCGCAAGCGGGCGCCTACTTCCTCGAGAAGCCACTCGGCGGACGAGGCCTGCTGCTCGGCGGCGTGCCGGGTGTCGCACCGGGACGCGTCGTGATCATCGGCGGCGGCATCGTCGGCTACAACTCCGCGGTGATCGCGCTCGGTCTCGGCGCGCAGGTGACGATCCTCGAGCGCTCGATCGACCGCATGCGCCACCTCGAGGAGGTTCTCTCGGGTCGCGTCTCGCTGCTGATGTCGTCGAGCCTCCAGATCCAGTCTTCCGTCGAGGACGCCGATCTCGTGATCGGCGCCGTGCTGATCCCCGGTGCGCTTGCGCCGAAGCTCGTCACGCGCGAGATGATCGCAGGGATGAAGTCGGGCGCCGTCGTCGCCGACGTCGCGATCGACCAGGGCGGCTGTTTCGAGACGTCGAAGCCGACGACGCATTCCGATCCCGTCTACGTCGTCGACGGCGTCACGCATTACTGCGTGGCGAACATGCCCGGCGGCGTACCGATCACGGCGACGAAAGCGCTGACGAACGCGACGCTGCCGTACGTCGAGGCGATCGCAGGGCTCGGGCTACGCGACGCCGTCGCAGCGGATCCAGACCTCGCGAAGGGCGTCAACGTGCTCCGCGGCCGGATCACATACGCCGCTGTCGCCGAGGCGCACGGGCTCGACTACACGCCCCTCGAGGACGCGCTCGCGCTGTCGGTCTAAGCGTCGGCGGCCGAGCTGTCCTGCGGCTTCGCCTTGGAGCCTGGCGCAGGCGAGAGCTTGACGACGACCCACGTGACGCCTGCCGCAAGCGCGACGACGCACGCGATGAAGAACACAAGGCCGATCAGCCCGAGGACCGTGGACACCGCCGTAGGATAGCCCCATGGCGAGAGCGTGCGTGATCGTGCTCGACGCAGTCGGCGCCGGCGCTCTGCCGGACGCAGCCGACTACGGCGACGAAGGCTCGGACACGCTCGGCAACGTCGCGCGCGCCGTCGGCGGCCTCGATCTGCCGACGCTCGAGGCGCTCGGTCTCGGGAACATCGAGCCGCTCGAGGGCTGCCCGCCGCAACCCGGCGCGCCGGCGATCGCAGGGCGTCTGCTCGAACGCTCGCGCGGCAAGGACACGACGACGGGTCATTGGGAGCTGATGGGCGTCGTCACGCCGCTGGCGATGCCGACGTATCCGCACGGTTTTCCGGACGACGTGATCGACCCGTTCATGAACAGGACGGGCCACGGCGTTATCGGCAACTATCCCGCGAGCGGGACCGAGATCATCCAGGACCTCGGCGAGGAGCATCAACGCAC
>DASYAO010000024.1:0-14604 GCA_036501285.1 Gaiellaceae bacterium | reverse complement strand
TCGCGTGACGAGAGCCGGCCGGTGCTGACGGGGATCCTCGTCCGCTTCGAGACCGACAAGCTCGTGATGGCCGCGACCGACTCGTACCGGCTTGCGGTCAAGGAGACGCCGGCCGCCGGCGGAATACCCGAGCTCGAGGCGATCATCCCGGCCCGGGCGCTGCAGGAGCTCGCCCGGATCGCGTCCAGCGCGGACGACGTCCAGCTCGGCGTGCAGGAAAACCACGTCGTCTTCGGCACAGACGGCGCCTGGCTGACGACGCGCCGCATCGACGGCCAGTTCCCGAACTACCGCCAGCTCCTGCCCGAGCAGTTCGAGCACGAGCTGCTGCTGCCGCGCGAGGAGCTCCTCGACGTCGTGCGCCGCGTCTCGCTGATGGCGCAGAGAAACTCGCCCTTGCGGCTGCGTTTCGGCAACGGCGAGCTGACCGTCTCCGCGCAGACGCAGGACATCGGCGAGGCGAAGGAGTCGCTGCCTGCGCCGTTCAACGCCGACACGCTCGAGATCGGGTTCAACGCCGAGTTCCTTCGCGACGGGCTCGAGTCGGTCGACTCGGCGACGGTGCGCTTCAAGCTGATCAGCCCGCTTCGCCCGGCGGTGCTCGAGGGCGAGACGTCGGACTACACCTACCTGATCATGCCGATCCGCCTCGCAGGCTGATCGTCAGCCGCGTCACGCTCCGGAACTACCGCTCCTACCCGGCACTCGACCTCGCACTCTCGCCGGGAGTCGTCCTTGTCGTGGGCGAGAACGGCGCCGGCAAGACGAATCTGCTCGAGGCGCTGCACGTCGGCACCCAGGGCTTCTCGCCACGGACGCGCGTCGACAACCAGCTCGTCCGCTTCGGCGAGGAGGCCGGTGCGATCGAGCTCGCGGTCTCACGAGAGAATGTCGCGCACCGCGTGAAGGTCGCGCTCACGCCGGGATCGGGGAAGACGGCCGAGCTCGACGGCGCGCGGCTCTCGTCGGCGGAGGCGCTTCGCCGCGAGTTGCCGACGCTCGTCTTCACACCCGACCGGCTCGCCGTCGTCAAGTCGGGCCCCGCCGCACGGCGCGCGTACTTCGACCGTGTGCTCGCGCGGCTGCTGCCGGCACGCGCAGGCCTGCCCCAGGACTACGCGGCGGCACTCGCACAACGCAACGCGTCGCTTCGGCGTGTGCAGCTCGGCCTCTCTGATCGCGGCGCGCTCGAGCCCTGGACGGAACGCGTTGCGGCTGCGGGCGCGGCGCTCGTCATCGCGCGTGCGGAAACGTTGCGAAGGCTCGCTCCGGGATTTTCCGAACGGCTCGACGAGCTCGGGCTCGCCGGCGGCTCGCTCGCCTACGACGGAGACGAGCCGACCGAGGCCGCTCTCGCCGCTCGTCTCGAGGCCGACATCGCGCGCGGCTCGACCGGGCTCGGCCCGCATCTGCACGACGTGGGGATCTCGACGGACCGCCGCGACCTCCGAAGCTTCGGCTCGCAGGGCGAGCAGCGACTGACGCTCCTCGCGCTTCTGCTGGCCGAGGCCGAGCTTCTCCGCCCGCAGCCGCTGCTGCTCCTCGACGACGTGCTCTCCGAGCTCGACGGCCGCCGCCGTACCGTGCTGGCGAACCGAATTGCGACGATGGAGCAGACGGTGATCACGGCGACCCAGCGCGCGGCGCTTCCCGTCGAGCCCGCGCAACTCGTGGAGGTGAGTCCTGGACAGGCTGTCTGACGAGCTGCGCCGCGAGCTCTCACGCTTCGGCGCGCCGGCCGGACTCGCCGACCTCGTCGAGCAGTGGCCGGAAGCCGTGGGCGAGGCGATCGCGCGCAACGCGTGGCCGTCGCGGATCGCACGCGACGGCACGTTGCACGTCGCCACCGCGGACTCGGTGTGGGCGTTCGAGCTCGGCCATCGCGCGACGGAGATCGCGGCGCGCCTCGAGGTCCCGAAGGTGAAGTTCGCCCCGGGACCGCTCCCGTCGCAGGTGGACACGACCCCGTCTGCGCAGGCCGTTTTGCCCTCTGCGGACGACCTCCGGCGCGCCGCCGAAATCACCGCCGAAATCGATGACGAAAAGCTCCGCGAAACTGTGCAAAAAGCGGTCAGTTTGGGCCTCGCGAGAGGCCCGGAAGAGGGTCAAAACTGATACACTTTCCACAGCCCGCAAAACGGTGGTTTTGCAGGCACTTTTCATGATGGCGAAGGCTCCCGCGCAGACCTCATATTCCGCGAAGGACATCACCGTGCTCGAGGGTCTCGAGCCGGTCCGCCTGCGCCCCGGGATGTACATCGGCTCGACGGGTCTCCGCGGCCTCCATCACCTCGTCTACGAGGTCGTCGACAACGCCGTCGACGAAGCGATGGCGGGCCACAACGACCTGGTCGAGATCACGATCCATCCCGACAACTCGGTGACTGTGCGCGACCGCGGCCGCGGCATCCCGACCGACATCGAGAAGAGCACCGGCCTACCCGCGCTCACGGTCGTGCTGACGAAGCTGCACGCCGGCGGCAAGTTCGGCGGCGAGGGCTACAAGGTCTCCGGCGGCCTGCACGGCGTCGGCGTCTCCGTCGTCAACGCGCTCTCCGAGTGGCTCGTCGCCGACGTCGAGTACGACGGCAAGGTCTCCCGCCAGGAGTTCGCGCGCGGCGTTCCGAAGGACGAGATGAAGCAGGCCGGCATCTCGCACGAGACCGGCACGACGATCTCGTTCCTGCCCGATCCCGAGATCTTCGAGGAGCTCGAGTTTTCGGCCGACACGCTGCGCCAGCGCTTCCGCGAGACCGCGTTCCTGACGCGTGGCCTGCGCATCGTCTTCACCGACGAGCGCGCCGGCGGCGAGCGATCCGAGTTCCACTACGAGGGCGGGATCAGGGACTTCGTCGCCTACGTCAACGAGTCCAAAGATCCGGTCCACCGGCACGTCGCCTACTTCGAAGCGGAGAACGACGCCGGTTACGTCGAGGTCGCGATGCAGTGGAACACCTCGTATCAGGAGTCGGTGTTCTCGTTCGCGAACAACATCAACACGATCGAGGGCGGAACGCACACGCAGGGGTTCCGGTCAGCTCTCACGCGCACGCTGAACAAGTACGCGCGGGACAAGGGCCTGCTGAAGGAGAAGGAAGACAACCTCGAGGGCGAGGACGTGCGCGAAGGGCTCGCGGCCGTGGTCTCGGTGAAGCTGCAGAACCCGCAGTTCGAGGGCCAGACGAAGTCGAAGCTCGGCAACCCGCAGATCACGGGGCTCGTCGAGTCGACCGTGAACGCGAAGCTCTCCGAATTCCTCGAGGAGAATCCCACCGACGCTCGGCAGATCGTCAACAAGGCGATTGCGGCGTCACGGGCGCGGCTCGCGGCGCGCAAGGCGCGCGAGCTCACCCGCCGCAAGTCCGCGCTCGAGAGCATGTCGCTTCCGGGCAAGCTCGCCGACTGCACGATCAAGGACCCCGAGTCTGCGGAGATCTTCATCGTCGAGGGTGACAGCGCCGGCGGCTCGGCCAAGCAGGGGCGCGACCGCGGCTTCCAGGCGATCCTCCCCTTGCGCGGCAAGATCATCAACAGCGAGAAGAACCGCATCAACAAGGTGCTCTCGAACAACGAGATCCAGGCGATGATCACCGCGATCGGTACCGGCATCGGCGACGAGTTCGACATCGCGAAGCTCCGCTACCACCGCGTGATCGTGATGACGGACGCCGACGTCGACGGCTCGCACATCCGCACGCTGATCCTCACGTTCCTCTACCGGCAGATGTCCGAGCTGATCGACCGCGGTCACGTCTACATCGCGGCCGCGCCGCTCTACCGGGCAAAGCTCGGCTCGCAGGAGTTCTACTTCGAGAAGGAATCGCAGCTCGAGGAGCTGCTCGGCCGCGAGCGGATCCCGTCCGTCGAGCTCACCGCTCGAGACGGCAGCGCCGTCAAGTTGACCGAGGCGAAGTGGTCGCGCTTCGCGAAGGAGCTCGTGCAGTACGAGGGCGTTGCCGCGCGCCTCCGCTCGGACTTTGGGCCCGCTGCGTCCGACCTGATGATCCACCACCGTCTCGTCGAGCACGACATCGAGCAGGCAGCCGACATCGGCAAGGCAATCGCCGGCATCGCGCCCAACGGCTACGAGCTCTCGGTGCTCGAGGGCAGCGACGAGGCCTTCCGCGTTCGGCTCGTCGAGACCGAGACGAGCACCGCGCGCAACGTCAGCGTTCCGGTCGAGCTGCTCGGCTCCCCGATCTACGGCTACGTCCGCAAGGCGTACGCGAAGCTGGCCGACATCGTCGGCCTGCCGCCGTTCACGGTGACGGTCGGCAAGGAGCAGCGAGTTGCGTACACCTTCGGCGATCTGCGTGTGCACGTGCTCGACGCTGCAAAGCAAGGGATGCAGCTCTCGCGCTTCAAGGGCCTCGGCGAGATGAACCCGGACCAGCTCTGGGAGACGACGATGGATCCGGCCAAGCGCCTCTTGATCCGCGTCGACGTCGAGGACGCGCACGCCGCCGACAGCCTCTTCTCGATGTTGATGGGCGACGCAGTCGAGCCGCGGCGCGAGTTCATCGAGGCGAACGCCAAAGACGTCAAGTTCCTGGACGTGTAGCGCGATGTCCGAGCTGGAAACCGGCGCCCTCGGGCCAGGACGCATCGAAGCCCGTGAGCTCGAGCAGGAGATGCGCTCGAGCTACCTCGACTACGCGATGTCGGTCATCGTCGGGCGTGCGCTACCCGACGTGCGCGACGGGCTGAAGCCCGTCCACCGCCGCGTGCTCTACGCGATGTGGACCGACGGCAACCGGCCGGGCCGGCCGCACGTCAAGTGCGCCGCCGTCGTCGGCGAGGTCGTCAAGCACTACCATCCGCACAGCCCCGAGGCGATCTACGACACGCTCGTGCGCATGGCGCAGCCGTTCTCGCTGCGCTACCCGCTGGTCGACGGCCAGGGGAATTTTGGCTCCGTCGACGACGACCCGGCGGCCGCGATGCGCTACACCGAGGCGCGGCTCGAGCGGCTCGCCGAGGAGATGTTGCGCGAGCTGGAGTTCGACACGGTCGACTTCGGCCCGAACTACGACGAGTCGAAGCGCGAGCCGCTCGTCCTGCCGGCCCGCTTCCCGAACCTGCTCGTGAACGGCTCCGCCGGCATCGCCGTCGGAATGGCGACCAACATGCCGCCGCACCATCTCGGCGAGACGATCGACGCCGTCGTGCAGCTGATCGACAAGCCGGACACGAATGTCGAGGACCTGATGAAGCATGTGAAGGGCCCCGACTTTCCGACGGGCGCGATCGTCGTCGGCCGATCGGGCATTCGTGACGCCTATCGCACGGGCCGCGGCCGAATCATCATGCGCGCGCGCGCACACATCGAGGAGCTACGCGGCGGCAAGAGCGCGATCATCGTCACCGAGCTTCCGTACGGCGTGAAGAAGGGTGGCGAGAACGGTGTCATCAAGAAGATCGCCGATCTCGTCAACGACAAGGTGATCACCGAGGTCTCGGACCTCGCCGACCACTCCGACCGCACGGGCATGCGGATCCAGGTCGAGCTCAAGCGTGACGCCCGCCCGCAGGTGGCGCTCAACAAGCTCTTCAAGCACACCGCGCTGCAGGCGACCTTCGGCTACAACGCCGTCGCCCTCGTCGACGGTGTGCCGCGCACGCTCTCGCTGCTCGAGCTCGTCACGCACTACCTCGACTTCCAGCGCGAGATCGTCACCCGGCGTTCCCAGCACGAGTTGCGCCGCGCCGAGGAGCGGTCTCACGTCCTCAAGGGCTACCTGATCGCACTCGACAATCTCGACGCTGTGATCGCGTTGATCCGCGCGGCCGCCGACACCGAGGAGGCGCGTACCCAGCTCCAGGATCGCTTCGACCTCTCCGAGCGCCAGGCCTCGGCGATCCTCGACCTGCGGCTCGCGCGCCTGACGAACCTCGCGCGCAAGGAGGTCGAGGAAGAGTATGCCGCCCTGCAAGCGCGCATCGCGGAGTTGCGCGCACTGCTCTCCGACGAGGAGAAGATCGACGCTCTGATCAGAGAAGAGCTGCTCGCGATCAAGGAGACCTACGGGCGCAACGACGACCGTCGCACCGAGATCGTCGCCGCCGAGGAAGAGCTCGAGCTCGAGGACATGATCGCGGAAGAGGACATGGTGATCGCGATCACTCGCTCCGGCTACATCAAGCGGCTGCCGACGACCGCGTACCGCGAGCAGCGCCGCGGCGGCATCGGAGTGATGGGCATGGATTTGAAGGAGGACGACTACATCGAGCACCTCTTCGTCGCCTCGACGCACGACTACATCCTCTTCTTCACGAGTGTGGGCAAGGTCTACCGGCTGAAGGTGCACGAGCTGCCGCTCGGCTCACGCCAGTCGAAGGGCCGCGCGATCGTCAACCTGCTTCCGTTCCGCCAGGACGAGAAGGTGCGCGCGGTGATCCAGACCCGCAAGTTCGAAGAAGCGGAGTATCTAGTGTTCGCCACCCACAACGGCGTCATCAAGAAGACGAAGCTCGCCGAGTACAACACGCCGCTGAAGGCCGACGGCATCATCGCGATCAAGATGCGCGAGGGCGACGAGCTCGTTGCCGTTCGCCATTGCTCCGAGGGTGACGACGTGCTGCTCGTGTCGCGCAAGGGCCAGGCGATCCGCTTCTCCGAGAAGGACGCGCGCCCGATGGGTCGTGCGACGGAAGGCGTGCGCGGGATGACGCTCCGCGGCGATGACGAAGTGATCGCGGCGGAGGTCGCTCGCGACGACGCCGACCTACTCGTCGTCACCGAGAACGGCTATGGCAAGCGCACTCGCGTCTCCGAGTACCCGCGCAAGGGACGGGGCGGCATGGGCGTGAAGACGGTGCAGCTCACGGAGGCGCGCGGATATCTCGCGGGCGCCCGAGTCGTCCGCGACGGCTACCAGGTGATGCTGATCTCGAACGGCGGCACCGTGATCAAGATGCCGGTCGCCGATGTGAAGCGGCTCGGCCGCTCGACCCAGGGTGTGATCGTGATGCGGCTCCGCGAGGGCGAGATCGTCTCGGCGCTCGCCCCGGTGATCGAGTCGGGCGACGAGGACGTTGCCTCGGAGCCCGTCTCGGCCGAGCCCGCACTGCCTCAGGAATAGTCAGGTTCCAGGCGCTTTTCGCGCCCGAGCCTTCCCTTTTTCGAACCAGGCCGATATAAGTTGCAGCCTAGGCCTGAGCGATTCCACCATGAGGGAAACCTGGATGGCGTATTCGAAGCAAGTCGACCTGCTGGAACCGATCGATCTTGCCGAGCACCTGGACAAGGTGGAGCTCTACCTCGGCCAGGTCTGCCGCCTGGCGGGGATCTCGAAGATGCAGCTCGACTACTGGACGAACAAGGCCCAGATCCCGACCAAGGGCAAGAAGCAGCGGATCTACGACATGGACGCCGTCGAGACCGTGATGCTGATCAAGCAGGCGAAGGACAAGGGCCTGAACCTCGGCGCGGCGATCGATGCAGCGCGACGGTTTCGCGAGCAGCAGGCTGCGGGCCGCTAGCCCGCGTCTCGTAGCGCTGCTGCGGCGTCCTCCGGCGGCACCGGATTGACGTAGACGCCGGCGCCGAGCTCGAGTCCCGCGAACCGGGTCACGCGAGGCACGAGCTCGAGATGCCACGGCGTCCCTTCGTGCAGCCACGCGTTGAACGGAGTCGGCGCGGCACGCACGCTCTGGATCCGTCTGACGAGCTCGGCGAGCAGGCGCAATGCCGGGCCGAGCAGCTCGCTGCGCAAGCCCTCGGGCTCCATGACCGCCGGCGCGATCAAGAGCTCGTACGGCACGCGACTCGCGCGTGGGCACGAGGCGACGAGCCCGTCGCGCTCGAGCACGACCTCGCCGGCCGGCAGGCCACGCTCGGCGAGAAGCGCCGGCGGCGGGCCCGGAAGCCACGCAAGCTGCGAGTGCGAATGCGGCAGAGACGCGCCCGCCTCGTTCCCTTCGTTGACGAGCGCGAAGACGGTGCCGCCGACGTCGTGCGCACGCCGCTGCCATGCCTCGGCGACGAGGTCAAGTGTCGCGTCGTCGAGCTCACCGAGTGAACACCGGTGCTCGGGACCGTGGATCACGACCTCCTGGCGCTCGAGCGCCGGGTAGAGGTTCGGCACGACCCGCACGCGCCAACCGGTCGGTCCGTCGCCGAGTCGCAGAGTCTCGGGCGGTGTCTGCTCTTCGTGACCCGCGCAGAACGGGCACGCGGCCGCGCCCTCTTCGACCCGCCTTGCCGCGCCCGGCCGAGCCGCGCGCGCAGGCGCTATCGCAACCCAGCGCCCGGCGAGGGGGTCGCGCCGCAGGTCCATCGCTGAGCTAACGAACTTCGCGGACGAGCGCTTCGCGCTGGATCACGACGAAGATCCGTCACCGCGCGAGGGCGACTGTTTCGGCAAGAACGCGGAGATGATGTCGACGGGGGCGGGGAAGACGATTGTCGTCGACTGGGAGCTTCCGAGCTCGAGCAGCGTCTGCAGGTAGCGAAGCTGCAGCGCGACGGGGTGCGGCTCGATCACCAGTGCGGCGTCCTTCAAGCGCTCCGAAGCCTGGAACTCGCCCTCGGCGTTGATCACCTTTGCGCGGCGCTCGCGTTCCGCCTCGGCCTGCCGCGCCATCGCGCGCTGCATCCCCTGCGGGATCTCGACGTCCTTCACCTCGACGACCGAGACCTTGATTCCCCACGGCGCGGTCTGCTCGTCGATGATGCCCTGCAGGATCGTGTTGATCTTGTCGCGCTCCGACAGCAGTTCGTCGAGCGAATGCTGGCCGAGCACCGAGCGGAGCGTCGTCTGCGCGATCTGCGACGTCGCGACCATGTAGTTCTCGACCTGCACGATCGCAGAGCGCGGATCGACGATGCGGAAGTACGCGACGGCGTTTACGCGCACCGGCACGTTGTCCTTCGTGATCACTTCCTGCGGCGGGATCTGCAGCGTGATCGTGCGCAGGTCGACCTTGATCAGCTGGTCGACGATCGGGATCCGCAAAAAGAGTCCCGGGCCGCGCGGGTCCGGCTGCAACCGGCCGAGCCGGAAGACGATCATGCGCTCGTACTCGCGCGGGATCTTGATCGCCGCAATCGCATAGAGCACGAGTGCGAACGCGATCACCGCGATGATCACGAATACGACTGTCATCGTGGCGGGAGCCTACACCCGGTGGACTTGCAAGGTGAGACCGTCGAGGGCGTCGATGTGCACGCGCTCGCCGGTCACGAGCGGCTCCGGGCTCCTGGCACGCCAGAGCTCGCCGCGTACGAAGACGAGGCCGGCGTCGCGCACCACGCCCTCCATCCCGACGATCTCCTGTGGTCCGACCGTGACCGGAAGGTGCCGCGAGGCGACCGCCTTGCCGATCGCGAACGCCCAGAACCCGCCGAGCACGAGCGCGACTGTGACGATCAACGGTGTCGAGACATGCGCGGCGCCGGGCCCACCGTTGAAGAGCGTCGCTAAACCAACCGAGAGCGAGATCAGGCCACCCACCGTGAGGACGCCGTGCGTCGCCACGTGCGCGTCGATCACGAGGAGCGCGACCCCCAGCACGATCAACGCGAGCCCACTCCAGGAGACCGACAACACCGACAGGCCGAAGAGCGCGCCGACCATCGAGATCGCGCCAACCGTTCCCGGGAGGATCACGCCCGGATGGAAGATCTCGAAGCCGATCCCGATGATGCCGGCGAGGAAGAGCAGCGAGACGACGTTCGGGTTGATCAGCACGTCGAGGAACTTCGTCACGAAGCCGGGGCTCGTGTCGACGAGCTCTGCGTTCGCCGTGTGGAGCGTCAGATGGCGAGGCGTCGTGACTCGGCCGTCGATTGTCTTGAGCAACGCCGGCAGCGACGGTGAGATCAGGTCGATCACATTCATCTTGAGCGCCTGTTGCGCGGAGAGGCTCGACGCGACGCGCACGGCCTTGGCGCCCCAGGCTGCATCCCGTCCGTGTGACTGCATCAGGCTTTGCAGCGAGGCCGCTGCGTCGTTGATCACCTTTCGTCGCAGGTCGCTCCCGGGGATGTTCTGACCGGATGAGTCGATCGGCGTCGAGGCGCCGATGTTCGTCCCGTCGGGCCCCATCGCGAGTACGTCGGCCGCCTGGGACACCCAGACGCCTGCAGACGCGGCGCGCGAGCCATCGGGCACGTAGACGATCACCGGCACCTTCAACCCGAGCTCGGTCTGCACGATCGTCCGCATCGAGTCGAGATCGCCTCCCGGCGTGTCGAGCACGATCACCGCTGCCGAGAAGCCGCCGTGCTCGGCGCGATGCAGTTGTCCGTCGATCCAGCCTTGCGTCACCGGGTCGATCTCGAGGTCGGTGCCGAAGTGGATCACGAGCACCCGCGGCGGCGTCGCGGCGCCGGCCTTCCCAGCGACGACGGCCAGCAGAAGAAATGCGAGCAGAGCGCCCTTTTTCATCTCTGTAAGGATTGTATTCGGAGAGGGTCTTTCAGCTTGCCGGCGAAGCCGTCTTCCTGCACCGTTCGGCGAACGGGTCCCTGATGAAGAAAGCGCTGCTCGTCCTCATCATTCTGCTTGCGCTCCCCGCCACGGCCCGCGCCGCGAACGTGACGATGGTGGCCCGGGACGTGCCGCTCGGCCCGCGTGCGCTCGAGGCCGCGGCCGCGCCGATCGCGTTCGACATGCTCGGGCTGCACTGGCAGGGCGCCGGGGCCGTCAGCTACCGCACACTCGGGACGCACGGCTGGAGCGTGTGGGCGACCGCAGATGCAGACAGCGGACCCGACCCGGGCTCCACCGAGGCGCTCAAGACCGCAGGTTGGCACGACGGCAACCTCGACTGGACGGGCGAGTCGACGCGCATCCAGTTCAAGACGTCCGGCAACGTGACGCGACTACGCGCGTACTACCTCTCGTCACGCGTCGTCCGCGATCCCACGCGCTCGCTGTCGGTCGCCGGTTCACCGCCGATCGTCACGCGCGGGCAATGGCAGGCGGACGAGAAGATCGTGCGCGCGAAGCCGCTGTACGCGTCGAAGCTCCTCGTCGCGGTCGTGCACCACACGGCGAACACGAACAACTACACGCCTGCACAGGCTGCGGCGATCGTGCGCGGAATCGAGGTCTACCACGTGCAGGGGAACGGTTGGAACGACATCGGCTACAACTTCCTGATCGATCGCTACGGCACGATCTACGAAGGTCGTGGCGGCGGGATCACGCGCAACGTGATCGGAGCGCACGCGCTCGGGTTCAACACCGGCACGGTGGGAGTCGCGCTCATCGGCGACTTCAACACCGCGACGCCGCCGCCCGCGATGCAGGCTGCCCTCGTGAAGCTGCTTGCATGGCGGCTCGACATCGCGCACATCGACCCACGGTCGACGGTCGCGTACACATCGGGTGGCAACGCGAAGTTCCGCGCCGGCAAGGTCGTCACGCTTCGGGCGATCTCCGGGCACCGTGACACCGGCCCGTCGGAATGCCCCGGCAACGACGCATATGCGCTCCTGCCGCTGATCGCGAAGCGTGTCTCCCTGACGGGCCTGCCGAAGCTGTATTCGCCTGTCGTGAGCGGCGTGCTCGGTGGCAACGTCCGCTTCCAGGCGAGGCTCTCCGGATCGCTGCCGTGGAGCGTGACCGTGACGAATGCGGCCGGGAAGCTCGTGACGCGTCACTCGGGAAGGTCGCAGACGATCGACTGGACGTGGAGCTCGGCCGGCGCCGGCAAAGGCCCGTTCGCGTGGGCGATCGCATCCGGTAAAGAGCTCCTGCCTGCGACCGGGTCGCTCGGCGGCAAGCTGCCCGCGCCGGTGCCGGCTCCGCAGGTGACTCTGCTGACGAATCTCGCCGCGACTCCGAGTGTGCTGACCCTGAACGCGGACGGGACCGGTCTCGTCAGTGCGGTCGGGTTCACGCTCGCAGCGCAGGCGCAGGTGACGGCAACCGCCGGCTCGCTGCAGCTGATGAACGGGACCGCACCCGCGGGCGCCAACAACTACCAGTGGGATCTGAGCGCATTGCCAGACGGGCGCTACACGCTCACCGTCACTGCGAAGGCGAATGGCACCACGACGTCGCAGACAACGGCCGTGGTCATCGACCGGACGCTCTCAGGCCTGACGACGACGCCGGTCTCGTTCTCGCCCAACGGCGACGGCGTCAACGACACGATCGCGTTCGGCTTCGTGCTCTCCCAGAACGTCCCGGTGCAGGTGACGGTCGAGCGCGCCGGCGTTCCGGTTGCAACCGTCTTCAACGCCCAGCTCGGCCCCGGCTTCCAGACGGTCAACTGGGACGGAACTTCGGGCGGTGTCCGCTTGCCCGACGGTCAGTACACCGCGGTCGTCACGACGACCGACCCGCTCGCAACCGTTTCGCTGCTCGCTCCGTTCGCGATCGACACGGTGCCGCCGACGCTCGCCGTCGTCAACGGCGCCGCGCTTCAGTTCCAGTTGAGCGAGCCCGCGACGGTCACAGCGGTGATCGACGGCCAGACGTACACCGCAAGCGAGCCTGCGGGCACGTTCGCTTTCCCATATGTCGGCGCGCAGCCGACTGCGTGGACGCTCTCGGCGAAGGACGCGGCGGGCAACGCGACCGCCACGATCACGGGTCCCTGAGCCAGACGTCGTAGCCGCGCTCGAAGCGGTCGAGGATCTCGACGAGCAGCTCGAGCCTGTCGCCGCCCACTGCGCCGGCGCCCGGCCACGGGACGGCGCCGACGTTGACGCCGATCCCGAGCACGACGCGTTCGGTCGCCTCGGCGAGGATCCCGGCGACCTTGCGTCCGTCGAGGAGGACGTCGTTCGGCTCCTTGATCGCCGCGCCGTCGCCGATCGCGCCGGCGACCGCGTCTGCAGCGACGAGCGTCAGCTCCGGCCAGCGCGCGACGGGCGGCGGCGGGTGAAGCACGATCGACAGCGCCAGCCCTTCGCCGGCCTCGTCGAGCCACGTTCGTCCGAGGCGACCGCGGCCTTCGGACTGGTGCTCGGCGAAGGCGACCGCGCCGTGCGGGGCGTCGGCGGGCGGCAACTTCTGCGTCGACGCGGTCTCTGCGGCGTAGTAGTACGGTCGGCCGAAGCTGCCACGGAGCCTGGGAAGGACGATCTCGGGAGTGAGGTCCACGCACCTAGACTAGGTGCGTGGACGCGGCCCTCGACAAGCGCGCGATCGAGGAGATCCTGCCGCACCGGGATCCGTTCCTGCTGATCGACGAGGTGACCGAGCTCGAACCGGGCGAGCGTGTCGTCGCGCGCAAGACGGTCACAGACGACGACTGCGCCGGCCACTTTCCGGGCAATCCGATCATGCCGGGCGTGAAGATGGTTGAGGCGCTCGCGCAGTGCGGAGCCGTCGCGGTGCTCTCGCAGCCCGAGAACCGAGGCAAGCTGGCGCTCTTCGCGGGGATCGACGACGTGCGCTTCAAGCGGATCGTGCGGCCGGGCGACGTGCTCGATCTCGTATGCGAGGTCGAGACCGTGCGCGGCCCGATCGGCAAGGGCAAGGTGCGAGCCTCGGTCGGCGGCGAGCTGGCAGTGCGCGGCACGCTCACCTTCGCGGTCGAGATATGAGGTCGCGTGCGGTAGGTCACCCGATCTCGATCACCGGTCTCGGCTGCCATGTACCCGAGCGCGTACTCGCGAACGACGAGCTCGCGACGATCGTCGACACCACCGACGAGTGGATCTCGTCCCGCACCGGAATCAAGGAGAGGCGGATCGCCGCCGACCACGAGGCGATGTCCGACCTCGCGCTGCCGGCTGCCCGTGACGCGCTCGAGCAGGCCGGTCTTCGCGGTGAGGACATCGACCTGATCGTCGTCGCCACGGTGACGCCCGACATGATGTTTCCTTCGACTGCGGCACTGCTCGCAGACGTGCTCGGCAGCGCCGATGCAGCGGCCTACGACCTCTCGGCCGGCTGCACCGGCTTTATGTACGCGATCGCCCAGGCTTACGGCGCGCTCGCGGGTGGACTCGGAAAGCGCGCACTCGTCGTCGGCGGCGACATCCTCTCGCGTGTCCTCGACTGGACCGACCGCTCGACCCTCGTCCTGTTCGGAGATGGCGCGGGCGCGGTCGTGCTCGAGCAGGTCGATCACGGCGGCTTCCTCGGCTTCGAACTCGGCGCGGACGGAGCCGGCGGCAAGGAGCTCTTCTTTCCGGGCAGCGGCTCGCGCGTTTCCGGAAACGGCCAGGGCCACCTGACGATGAACGGTCGCGAGGTCTTCAAGTTCGCGACGCGGGTGATGGTCAGCTCGGCGGAGGCCGTTCTCGCGGAGTGCGGGAAGACGGTCGCGGACGTCGATGTCTACGTTCCCCATCAGGCCAACGTCCGTATCATCGACCACGCTGTCAAAAAGCTGGGTTTTCCAGAGGAAAAGGTGGTCGTTAACGTGGATCGGTACGGGAACACGTCCTCGGGCTCGATCCCACTCGCCCTGGCGGACGCCGGACGTGACGGACGGCTGAAACCTGGGAAACTTGTGCTGATGACCGGAATGGGCGCGGGCCTCACCTGGGGCTCTGCGTTGATCGAGTGGACCCACGACACGAAGGGAGCCTGAGATGAGCAAGGTCGGAAAGATCGCGTTCATGTTTCCGGGACAGGGCTCGTTCGACTCGGGCATGGGTCGCGAGATCGCGGAGGCCGAGCCGGTTGCGATGGC
>DASYAO010000023.1:0-3818 GCA_036501285.1 Gaiellaceae bacterium | reverse complement strand
CCCATGGCAGGGCCAATGACCCCACGCCTGAGCCTGCTCCGCATCCCACGGTTCAAGGTCCTGTTCCTCGCGACCTTCGCGTCGGGCTTCGGCAACTGGCTCGCGCTGATCGCCCTGCAGGTCGAGGTGTACGACCGCACGCATTCCGGCTGGTGGGTCGGCGGGCTCCTGATGGTGAATGTGCTGCCGTCCGTCTTCATCGGCGTCCTGTTCGGCCCGCTCGTCGACCGGCTCTCGCGCAAGGCGCTGATGATCGCGTCCGACCTCGGCCGCCTGGCGGTCTTCGTCGCGCTGCCGTTCGTCGGCTCTCCGGCTGCGGTTGTGGCTCTGGCTGGGCTCGCGGGCATCGGTAACGCCTTCTTCCGTCCGGCCGTCCTTGCCGGTTTGCCGAACCTGATCCGAAATGAAGACCTGCCCGCCGCGAACGCGTTGCTGCAGCTCGTCGACTGGGGGACGACCGCTGTGGGGCCGCTTGCCGGCGGGGCGATCGTCGCCGCGTCGGGCCCGCATCTCGCCTACTGGGTGAACGCGGTCACCTTCGCGTTCTCCGCTGTCCTCGTCGGGTCGCTTCCGGGCCGCTACCTCCAGTCCGACCGGCCGATCGGCCGCGGCCACTGGGCCGATCTCGCCGACGGCTACCGCGTCGTCCGCGAGTCGCGGTCGCTGATGTGCGTGCTCGTCGCGTGGTCGATCGCGATGCTCGCCTACGGTTTCGTCAACGTGGCGGAGATCTTTCTCGCCAAGGTCTCGTACAAGTCGGGTGACCTCGGCTTCGGTCTCCTCTGGACGGGCTCGGGCATCGGCCTCGTGATCGGCGGCCTCGCCGCGTCGACTCTGATCACGCGCGACCTCGGAAAGGCATACGTGCGCTTTCTTGCCCTGTTCGCAGTCGGCGTCGCGTGCGCTGCCGCTGCGCCGAACGTGTGGATCGGCGCGCTTGCGATGGTGCTCGCGGGCATGGGCAACGGCGCCGCGGTCGTCGGCAACATCACCTTCGTGCAGCGCTCGGCACCGGACCGTGTTCGCGGCCGTGCCCTGACGCTGCTGATGAGCGCGAACTACGGCGCGGTCGGCCTTGCGTTCATCGCCGCCGGGCCGGTGACGAACGCGCTCGGCGCGCGTTGGGCCTACGGGCTTGCCGCCGGTGCGATCGCCGTCGCCACCGGCGTGGCGTGGCTGATCGCACGCGGCGTCGAGCTCGAAGTTCAGCCAGCCGCGGCATGAACGACCTCGTGGCAGGCGTTCGCGCGGGGGACACGCGCGCGCTCGCACGGGCGATCACGCTCGTCGAGGACGGCGACCCCGCGGCCTACGAGCTCGTGGCCGCGATCTATCCGCACACGGGTCACGCGCATTCCGTGGGCTTCACGGGCCCGCCCGGCGTCGGAAAGTCGAGCCTTGTCTCCGCGCTCGTCGCGCACGTGCGCGCGGCCGGGAAGACGGTCGGCGTGATCTCGGTCGACCCCTCGAGCCCGTTCACGCAGGGAGCGCTGCTCGGCGACAGGATCCGGCTCACCGACCACTTCCTCGACCCGGGCGTCTTCATCCGCTCGATGGGAACGCGCGGGCACATCGGCGGGCTCGCCGAGGCGACGCTGCAGGCGCTGCTCGTGCTCGACGCCGCAGGCAAGGACGTCGTCTTCCTCGAGACCGTCGGCACGGGGCAGAGCGACATCGGCGTGCTCTCGATCGCCGATACGGTCGTGCTCGCTCTGCAGCCGGGCTCGGGCGACTCGGTGCAGGCGCTGAAGGCAGGGATCATGGAGATCCCCGACGTGATCGCCGTCAACAAGTGCGATCATCCGCTCGCGCGGACGACGGCGACCGACGTTCGGCAAGTGCTTGCGCTGGGCCCGGCTGAGCTGCCGAAGCCGCCGATCGTGCTGACGGATGCGCTGAACGGCACCGGGATCGAAGAGCTGTGGCGGGAGATCGAGGCCCACGGCAGCTCCCCGGAGCTCCCCGAGCGCCGCCGCCGGAACCTGGCGGCCGAAGTGTTCGCGGTCGCTTCCGCGCGGGCGCGCCGCCATCTCGAGGCTGCTGTGGCCGGAGATCCGGAGCTCGCGCGCCTGCTCGAACAGGTGCAGCAGCGTGAAATCGACCCACTTTCGGCGGTTCGTGACATCCTGAGGAGGGTCTTTGGGTTACACGGCTATGGCGACGAAGACAGCCCCGACACTCACTGAGATCGAAGCCGCGCACGAGCGGATCGGCTCGCATGCGCGCGTGACGCCCGTCTACGGCTCGGCGACGCTTTCACGACAGACGGGCCGCGACGTCACGCTCAAGGCCGAGAACCTCCAGCGCACGGGCTCGTTCAAGATTCGCGGCGCGTTCAACACGCTCGCGTCGCTCTCACCCGAGGAGCGCTCGGCCGGAGTCGTCGCCGCGAGCGCCGGCAATCACGGCCAGGCGGTGGCGTGGGCGGCGCGCGAGCTCGGCGTGCACGCGACGGTCTTCATGCCGCAGGACGCTCCGATGGCGAAGGTCGAGCCGACGGTGGGCTACGGCGCGGAGGAGGTGCTCGTCGGCGCGGGATTCGAGGAGGCGATGTCGGCGGCGGTGCAGCGCGTCGAGGAGACCGGCGGCACGTTCGTGCACGCGTTCGAGGACGAGCGCGTGATCGCGGGCCAGGGCACGATCGGGCTCGAGCTCGCCGAGCAGCTTCCCGACGTCGAGACCGTGTTGATCCCGGTCGGCGGCGGCGGTCTCGCAGCGGGGATCTCGATCGCGCTGCGGGCGACGCGCCCCGGCGTGCGGATCGTCGGCGTCGAGGTGCGGCGCGGCGGCTACACGATCGCCGACGGAATCGCGGTCAAGCAGCCGGGCGCGCTGACGATGGGGATCCTCGACGAGAACCTCGACGAGATCGTCGAGGTCAGCGACGAGGAGATCAGCGAGGCGATCACGCTGCTGCTCGAGCGCTCGAAGCTGCTCGTCGAAGGCGCGGGCGCCGTCGGCGTCGCCGCGCTGCTCGCCGGCAAGGTGGCCGGGGAGGGATCGGTCTGCGCGCTGCTCTCGGGCGGCAACATCGATCCGACGCTGCTCCTGTCGGTGCTGCGTCACGGGCTCACCGTCGCCGGCCGCTATCTCGTCTTGCGCAGCCGCCTCGGCGACCGGCCCGGCGAGCTGATCCGCTTCCTCGGCGTCGTTGCCGACACGCGGGCGAACATCGTCGCGATCGAGCACCGCCGCGAGGGTGTCGCACTCGAGGTCGCCGACACGGAAGTCGAGCTGACCGTCGTGACGCGCAACGAGCAGCACTGCCTGCGCCTGATCGACGCGCTCGAGTCGCACGGATACCCGGTCGAGCGGCTCAGGTGATTGAATGCCGGGCGTGAACCTGGTGTTCGCGATCAGCCGTCACGGCGGCGCACGACTGGCGGAGATCGGTTTCCTGCTCTTCGTGATCGCGGGCCTGTGGCTCTCGGCGGCGCAGCTGCCGATCTTCAGGCTGAGCCGTCTGCGGACCTTCATCGCAGGACTCCTGATCGCGGTCGGCGGCGCGCTGCTGATCGTCGCCGTCCACTGGGGCCACTTCGGCTGACGACTAACTCCGGAGTGCCTCCGCGACGCCGCCGCCGATGACGGGCCGCGCGTCGAAGCCCTGGCGCCGGAGCAGGCTCGCGGCGAGCGTGGCGCGCGCGCCGCTCGCGCAGATCGTGACCACCGGCTTCGAAGCGTCGAGCTCCGCCGGCGGCGCGACGCGAAGCAGCCGGTAGGGCACGGCGATCCAGTCCGTGCTCGGCTCCTCGTTCGGCTCACGCACGTCGAGCATTTGCACCTTTCCGTTCAGCTTCGCGACCTCGGAGACGGCG
>DASYAO010000022.1:0-3197 GCA_036501285.1 Gaiellaceae bacterium | reverse complement strand
GACCATCGCACTGCTCTTCGTCGCCGGACTTGGACTGTCGGTGGGCGTCTGGTACTGGCTCGGGCTGATCATCGTCGCGGCGCTCCTCGCCTACGAGCACTCGCTCGTCGGCCCCGGCGACCTTGGCCGCCTCGACGCGGCCTTCTTCACGATGAACGGGGTGATCAGCCTGGCGTTCTTCGTGTTCGTGCTGTTCGACGTGCTCTAGGAGCTAGCCGGCGGCGCGAAGCATGCGCTGGCAGCGGCGCTTGAAGACGTAGCGCGTGCCGGTGATGTCGATCAGCTCCCACCCGTCCTCGCCGAGCTCGTTGAGCCAGCTTTGGTCGAGCTGCGCACGCTCCTCGATCCGATATTCCCACTGCGGCACGGCGACGTAGGCGCCGGGCATCGCCGGTGGGCGCCGGAAGCCGTGGCTCATGCGCCGCGGCCGTCGCTCCGCGAGGCGCGCCGCGCTGAGCGGTGGGAGCTCCTTCACGACCTCGTCGCGGATCTGGTCCGACGTCAAGTTGAAGACGAGGAAGATCGCCGCCGCCGGACCTTCGGCCTCGCGTGCGAGGCCGAGCAGGATGTGCTCGGTGCCGATGTAGTTGCAGCCGAGCGAGAGCGCCTCGCGCAGCGACAGCTCGAGCACCTTCTTCGCGCGCGGCGAGAACGGGATCTGAGCGCGGATCTCTTCGTCGCCTTCGCCGACCAGGGCAACGACCTCTTCGCGCACCGCGCCCTTCTCGACGCCCAGGAGCCCGAGCACACGGGCGGCAAGGCCTTCTTCGACGCACAGGAGGCCGAGCAGGATGTGCTCGGTGCCGATGTAGCCGTGCTTGAAGCCGCGTGCCTCTACCCGGGCCTGGACGACGACCTGGCGGGCCTGCTCGGTGAATCGCTCGAACACTCGCCGGAAGGGTACGCCCGTGCCTACGGCCACGCCAGCGAAAAATCGCCGGCTCTGTCGCGCTTTCGTCACAGTTTCGGCTCAGACACGTCACGAAGTTCCCGGTAGCGTTCGAGTAGGGCGCTTCGCAGGGGCCCCCCGTTGTACTTGCGCGCGCGACTACCTAATTGACGATGCTCACGGCCCGCAACCTCTCGAAGCGCTTCGGCGACAAGCGTGTCTTCGATCGCGTGGACGTCTCGCTCGAACCGAGCTCGTTTCTCCTCGTCACGGGACCGAACGGCTCCGGCAAGACAACGTTGCTGCGCGTCCTCGCGGGCCTCGCAGCGCCGACCTCCGGCGAGCTGCAACTTCCCTCGCGGGAGGTCGTCGGCTACCTCGGCCACGATCCGCTCGTCTACCGCGAGCTGACGCCGCTCGAAAACCTCCAGCTCTTCGCCGGTCTTTACCGCGTGCCGGAGGGCGGCGAGCGCATCGGCATGCTGCTCGAGCGGTTCGGCCTCTGGGAAGTGCGCCACCAGCGCGTGCAGACGTTCTCGCGCGGGATGCAGCAGCGGCTCGGTCTCTGCCGCATCGTGCTCCACGAGCCGCAGCTGCTCGTGCTCGACGAGCCTTTCAACGCGCTCGACGCTGCGGGCGCCGAGCTGCTCGATGCGACGCTCGAAGAGCTTGCCGGTCGCGCGCTGATCGTCGCGACGCACGATCCGCAGCGCGTCGAGCGCTTCGCAACGCAGCGACTCGCTTTCGCATGAGCTACTTCTCCGACGTCGGCGCGCTCGCGCGCAAGGATCTCCTGCTCGAGCTCCGGGCGAAGGAGACCGTGCCGTCGATGCTGATCTTCGTCCTCGCCGCGTTGACGATCTTCCACTTCGTGACGCCGGTCGGCGCGGCGACGCAGGACCAGCGTGTCGCCACGCTCGGCCTGCTGTGGACGGCGCTCGTCTTCACCGCGCTGCTCGGGCTCACGCGCGCGTTCGTCCCCGAGCGCGAACAGGGGCTGATGGACGCGCTCGTGCTGGCGCCGTGCGACCGCAGCGCGATCTGGGTTGCGAAGTCGCTCGCAGTGCTCGCGTTCCTCGGTCTCGCCGAGGTGATCGCGCTGCCCGCGTTCTCGGTCTTCTTCGCCGGCGTCGGCTGGCAGACGATCGCCGCCGTCGCGCTCGCGGACATCGGGATCTGCGCCGTCGGAACCCTCGCGGGCGCGATGGCCGTTGCGGGCCGGGCGCGTGAGCTGATCCTGCCCCTCCTCTTCCTGCCGCTCGTGATCCCGGTCGTGATCGGCGGCGTCGGCGCCAGCGCCGGAGCCGGGAACCGCTACCTCGGCTTCCTCGCGCTCTACGACGCGATCTTCTCTCTCCTCGCCTGGGCGACGTTCGAGTATGTCGTCGCCGAGACGTAGCCGAACTCGGACTACCATGCTCCCGATGAAGGCGCTCCGCCTGCCCCAGTTCGTCGGGCTCACGATCCTCGCCCTTGCCGCCTCGATCGCGCTGATCTTCTTCTACGCGCCCCTCGACGCGAACCAGGGCCTGTCGCAGAAGATCTTCTACTTCCACGTCCCGATCGCCTTGACCTCGTACGTTTGCTTCGGCTGGGGAGCGTGGAAAGCGCTGCTTCTGCTCTGGAAGCGAACGCCGTCGGCGGACCTCGAGAGCTACGTCGCGATCCACCAGGGCGTGATCTTCGGCTCGCTGACGCTGATCACCGGCTCGATCTGGGCCAAGATCTCGTGGGGGGTCTGGTGGGCCTGGAGCGACGACCAGCTCGTCGTCTTCCTCGTCCTCTTCCTCTTCTACTGCGCCTATTTCATGCTTCGCTACTCGGTCGACCCGGGCCCGGCGCGCTCGAACATGTGCGCGGTCTACGCGCTCTTCGGCGTCGTGCTCGTGCCGGTGTCGTTCTTCGCAATCCGGATCTCGAAGCCGTTCATTCACCCGCAGGTCTTCAGCGTCTCGCACGGCTACCAGATGACGAACGCGATGTTCTTGGCGTTCTGCGTCTCGCTCCTCGGGATGGTCCTGCTGTTCGCGACGCTCTACCAGCTCGAGCTCGCCGGCAAGCGCCTCGACGCGAACCTCCGCGAGCTGCGCGAGCTACTTGCATGACGCCGTCGGAGAAGTACACGGCAGCCGCGTACCTCGTCGTCGTCGTCGCGCTGCTCGCGTACGTGTTGATCATCGCGTCGAAGCTGCAACGCCTCCAGCGCGACGTGAAAGCGATCACGGACATGGTCCGCGACCAACAGGAGGGGCGTAGCTCTGGCTGAGGTCCTTTTCTGGCCGGCCGTGTTCGCCTACGGCGAAGCCGT
>DASYAO010000021.1:0-19858 GCA_036501285.1 Gaiellaceae bacterium | reverse complement strand
GTGTCCTGATCCGCTTCTCGACAGCGGCCCATCGGTTCGTCGACGGCTCGTGGATCCGGCTCGAGAGGACGCACGTGTCCAATTCCGAGCTCCCCGTTCCGACCGAGTTCTCGGGCGCGCTTTCGGTGGAGCAGCTGCTCGAGGCGTGGACCGACTACCAGTCTGCGGTGCACGCGTTCAACGCGAACCGTTGGGCTGCCGCCGCGCCGGCGCGCGAGGCGGTGCGCCAGGCCGGCCGTGCGCGCGCAGACGCGTTACGCGACCAGCGCAACGTCAGCGACTTGCTCGAAGAGGACGGCTAAAAACCGAATCCCCGCGCTTCCGCAGGGACTCGAGTGCGCTGGAGAGGACTTGAACCTCCACGACCTAAGCGGTCACTAGGCCCTCAACCTAGCGCGTCTACCAATTCCGCCACCAGCGCGTTGAGGCGGACCGCAGTGTAGCCCGCCGCGATCGCTCCGCTAGCCGATCGGCGTCAGCTCACGCTCGAGCGTGTCGCGCTCGGGTTCGAGCCACGGCGGGAGCGAGAGCGCCCCGCCGAGCGACTCGCGCGGCTCGTCGACGAGGAAGCCCGGCCCGTCGGTCGCGATCTCGATCAGGACGCCGTCGGGCATCCGGAAGTAGACCGACCGGAAGTAGGTGCGGTCCTGGACCTGCGTCGGCCGCAATCCGAGCTCGGCCAGCCGGCCGAGCCACTGGTGCGCTGTCCCCTCGTTCGCGGTGCGGAACGCGACGTGATGCGTGGCGCCTGCGCCGATCAGCGCCGTCTCCTCGACGGGCTCCCCGAACGCAAGCGGCGCGTCCTCGGAGAAGAGTCCCGCATACAGATCGGGATTGCCGATCGCGATCACATCGCGCACACGCGGCCGCTCGCCCGGGTAGAGCCTGAGCGCCAGCCCGTCGGGATCCTCCTCGATCGCCTCGGCGGTGACCGACGGCGTCTCGAGACCGATCGACTCGAACGTCCCGCGTCCGAGCCTCCCACGGTCGGACCGCGGCCATTCGAAGAACGTGATCAGCGAGCCCGGTGAGCCGGTCTCGTCGCCGAAGTACAGGTGGTAGCTGTGCGGGTCGTCGAAGTTGACGGTCTTCTTCACGAGCGAGAAGCCGAGGCTGTCGCGATAGAAGTCGACGGTCCGCTGCGCGTCTGAGCACACGCACGTGACGTGGTGCAGCGCCTCGAGCTGCACGTGCTTAGGTCAGAAGGCGGTAGAGCGCGACCGTGTTCGCGAAGAACAGCGCAGCGACGACGAGCGTGACCCGGGTGAGGTTGCGCTCGACGATGTGCGTGCCTCCCTGCGAGGTGGGCGTGAAGCCCATGCCGCCGAGACCGGCATCGCGGCCCGAGTGCATGAGGATCAGCGAGATCAGCGACGCAGAGAGAAGAACGTGAACGACCGCAAGGACCTGGAGCACGTGCTCAGGGTATCCCACCGGCGTTGATGATCGCCTCGACGAGGGTTTCTGCGATCTGATCCTTCGTGATGTAGCCGGCCGCCCCGGCGCTGCGGGCCCGGGCGACGTCCGCGGGATCTTCGGAGCCCGTGAGCACGAGCACGCGCGGCGTGCCGTCGCCCGACGCGATCTGCTGGGTCGCGTCGAAGCCGTCGAGCCCCGGCATGCTCAGGTCCATCAGGACGACGTCGGGCGAGAGCTCGCGTGAGAGCTCGACCGCCTGGTTTCCGTTCGTGGCGCGGCCGACGACCTCGATCCGCTCGTCGCCCGTCAGGAGTACCTCGAGCGCCTCGGCGAAGAGTGGCTCGTCGTCGGCAATCAGAACGCGCACGCCGGTACATAACGTATGGGTAGATGGAAGCGGGTGCGAGGACCAGGATTCAGAAGCTTCTCCTGACGGGCGACAACCGGCTCAAACAGGGCGTCGACCCGGCGAAGGTGCGGGAGAGCTACGAGGAGGCCCTCGCGGTCGCGCGCGAGGCAGGGCTCGAGGAGACGGTGCGCCCGCTGGTCGAGATCAGGCTCGCGGATCTCGAGAAGCTCGCTGAAGGATCTCCTCCACCCGAGCCGCCTGCGACCTGACGTCGTGCGCCTCGGCCGCCGCGCGCGCGGCCCCGTTCGGCGAGGGATAGCTGGCCGCAAGCTCGAGAGCCCGTGCGAGCTCCGGCTCGTCGAGCGGGTCGACGAGCACGCCGGCTCCCGGCGGCACGAATTCGGGTGGGCCGCCGATGCGCGTCGCGACGACCGTGCGGCCGCAGGCCATCGCCTCGAGCACCGACTGCCCGAACGGCTCGAGGAGTGACGGCGCGCAGGCGACGTCGGCCTCCGCGAGGAAGCGCGGCACCTCGTCGTGCGCGACACGGCCGACGACGCGCACGTTCGCCCGGCCTTCGAGCTGCGTGCGCAACGGACCGTCGCCGACGAAGGTGAGCGTGCCGCGACCGAGCCGCGCGAACGCGTCCGCGAGCCGCACGACGTTCTTGCGGTCGGTGAGGCTGCCGACGCAGACGAAACGCGGCCCGTCGCCGTTCGTGCGCGTCGAGAGCGAGAAGCGCTCGAGGTCGACGCCCGAGTCGACGACGACGGTCTTGCCGCGCGCGTCCGGCAGCTTCAGCTCGAGCTCGCGACGCAAGTAGTCCGAGACCGCAATCACAGTCGACGCGCGGCGCACGACACGGCGCGTCAGCGCGGCGATGCCCGGCAGCTCACCGACGTTGCGCACGTCGCGACCGTGCGCGGTGACGACGAGCGGGGCATCGACACCCGCTGCGAAGAGCCCCGAAGGAACGAGGAAGTGCGCCCAGACCACATCGGGCGCCTTCGCGGCGCGCACGCGGCGGCGAAGCTCGAGATAGCGCGCCTTACCGCCGTCGCGTGTGTCGAGCACTGCGAGCTCGATCTCGTGCCCGCGGTCCCGCAACGCCTGTTCGAGCTGCGCGACGAAGACGCCGAGGTCGGGCGCGCGGGGCCCCGGATACATCTGCGAGACGAGCAGGATGCGCATCAGGCCGGCTCGACGCTGTCGCCGACGCGAACGCGACCCGGCTGCTCGATGTGCGCATAGACGCCGAAGAGCACCATCCCGTCGGACTCGCGCCGGCCGCGGTAGTCGGCGAGCACGCGCAGCGTGTCGAGGTCGCGCGTGCCCGTGTCCGGATCGCGCGTCGTCACCGCGCAGCGCGTCACCTCGTCGCCGACGCGAACGACCGCGTCGCCGATCCGCAGCAGCTCGCCCTGCCATTCGTCCTCCTCGTGCGCGCGGCAGCCGGCAAGCTCGAAGAGCATCCGGAAGCGCCGCGCGTCGAGCGAGCCCGCGTCGGCCTCGGTGGCAAGCCGGGCGAGCGAGCCGTCCGAGATCAGCGTCACCGGAGCCTGCGCGACCGCAGCGAGATCGTCGGCGCGGACGAGCCGCACGGGCTCGCCGGCGACGACCGACATCAGCGCCTCCCACGGCCCTTCGACGAGCTCGCCGTGGAGGTCGAGCGAGCCGGCGGCGGTGTGGATCCGCTCGCCGCTTCCGCGCGCGTCGCCGGTCACGCTCGTTCCGTCCGGGAAGTGGATCGTCAGCCGCTCGGCCTCCTCGTTGTAGTCGGCGGCGAGCGTCGAGTACCACGGCGTCTGGGAGCCGCGCAGACGCGCCCCGTCGGCGTCGATCACGAAGAAGCGCCGGTTGCCGGGAACGCCGTCGACGCCGAGCTCGACCTCGCTCGGATGCTGCAGCCGGAATCCCTTCACCGGCGAGGTCGAGATGCGCGCGACGGTCTTCATCGGTCGTACGTCCCCCACTCCGCGCGAAGCGCGTTGCAGATCTCGCCGACGGTGCAGTGTGCGCTGAGCGCGTCGCGCATCGGCGGCAGGAGGTTGTCCGTTCCGCGCGCGACCTCGCGCACACGCGCGATCGCGGCTTCGGAGACGTCCGCATCGCGTTCGGCGCGGACGCGCTGGGTGCGCTCGACCTGCCGGCGCTCGGAGGAGGGGTCGAGTCGGTGGAGCTCGATCGGGGTGCCGGCGCTCTCGACGTTCGTGTTGACGCCAACGATCGGCCGGTCCCCCGACTCGACCGACTGCGTCCAGCTGAACGCCGCCGCTTCGATCTCGCCCTGGATCCAACCTGCCTCGATCGCGGCGACCGCGCCGCCGAGCTCGTCGATGCGCGCGATCAGCTCGGACGCGCGCGCCTCGAGCTCGCCGGTGAGCGTCTCGAGGTAGTACGAGCCGCCCGCGGGGTCGGCGGTGTTCGCGACGCCGGTCTCGTGCGCGAGCACCTGCTGCGTGCGGAGCGCGATCGCCGCCGCGCGCTCGGTCGGCAGCGCGAGCGCCTCGTCGAACGAGTTCGTGTGGATCGACTGCGCGCCGCCGAGCACTGCCGACAGCGCCTGGATCGCGACGCGCACGATGTTGTTCTCGGGCTGCTGCGCGGTCAGCGTCGAGCCGCCGGTCTGCGCATGGAAGCGAAGCGCGAGCGCCTTCGGGTTCGTCGCGCCGAAGCGCTCGCTCATCACGCGCGCCCACAGTCGCCGCGCCGCGCGGAACTTCGCGATCTCCTGGAAGAAGTCGTTGTGCGCGTTGAAGAAGAAGGACAGGCGCTCGCCGAACATGTCAGGAGTCAGGCCCCGTTCGACGGCGGCCTCGCAGTAGGCGATGCCGTTCGCGATCGTGAACGCGAGCTCCTGCACCGCTGTCGATCCCGCCTCGCGGATGTGGTAGCCGGAGATCGAGATCGTGTTCCAGCGCGGCACGCGCTCTGCGCAGTAGGCGAAGAGATCGGTCGTCAGCCGCATCGAGGGAGCGGGCGGGAAGATGTAGTTCCCGCGCGCGACGTACTCCTTGAGGATGTCGTTCTGCACGGTGCCGGAGAGTGAGCTCGCATCGACGCCCTGCTTCTCGGCGACGAGCTCGTAGAGCAAGAGCAAGAGTGCGGCCGGTGCGTTGATCGTCATCGAGGTCGAGACCTCGGCGAGCGGAATCCCGTCGAGGAGCACCTCCATGTCGGCGAGCGAGTCGATCGCGACGCCGGTGCGTCCCACCTCGCCGAGTGCGCGCGGGTCGTCGGAGTCGAGTCCGAGCTGCGTCGGCAGGTCGAAGGCGACCGACAGGCCCGTCTGCCCGCGCTCGAGCAGGTAGCGGAACCGCTCGTTCGTCTCCTCGGCCGATGCGAAGCCGGCGTACTGGCGAATCGTCCACGGCCGGCCGCGGTACATGTCCTTGTAGGGACCTCGCGTGAACGGAGGTTTCCCCGGCGGCTCCGGCGCGTCGGGCGCGTCGTCCGGCGTGTAGAGAGCCTTGACCTCGATTCCCGACTCGGTCTCGCGGCTGTCGGCGGCCCTCACGCGGTGATCGTATGTCTAGGGGATGAGTCGGAATCCCCGGCTCGCGAAATGGCGGTCGAAGGCAAAGGCGTCCTCGATCCCCTTCGTTCGCATCAGCTCGAACGACACGCAATCGACAAGCGACAGATCGCGCCGGCTCGTGGCGAGGTACGCGCTGACGGCGGCGTCGTGGGCGTCTGCGTCGACCAAGATGAGCTCGAGCGCCCTGACCACCACATCGTGCAGCTCGCGAGCGGCCTGCATGCCGAGCCGGCGCTGCACGAGGGCAGTCGTCTCGACCACGACGTAGTTGTGGGTGACCGGCTCGCGTCCGAGAACGTCGAGCAGGGTCGTCTTCGCGCGCTCGTGGTTCAGGTCGTCGGCGTCGAGGATCGCGTAGAGCGCCGATGTGTCGATCAGCGTTGCCAGTCGAGATACGCCTCTTCGAGATAGCGGTCGTGCTCCTCAGCGGCGTTGTTCCCAGGACCTCCGCGGTATTTGCCGACGAGACCAAGCAGCCGCGCCACGCCCTCGTCGCGCTTCGCGAGCTCGCGCTCGACGGCCGAGCGGACGACGGCCGAAACGGAAACGCCCCGGTCCCGGGCGAGCCGGCGAAGCTCGTGGACCTGCTCGTCCGTGAACTGGATCTGCTTCCTCACCATGCCATCAGTGTAGAAGAAAGTGATGGCATCACGGCTGCGGGGCTGCAGCGAAGCGGGGCTACGCTACTTGCGTGCCGGTGACTGTGAGGCTTTTCGCGGGTTTGCGCGAGCGGGCGGGCTGGTCGCAGAAGGAGATCGACGCTGCGACGGTCGGCGACGTCTGGCGCGAGCTCGATCTCGGCGACGAGCCCGAAGGCCTGCTCTACGCCGTCAATCGCGAGTACGCACCGCCGGAGACGCAACTCGCCGACGGCGACACCGTCGCGCTGATCCCGCCCGTCTCGGGCGGCGCGTTTCTCCTCTCCGACTCGAAGGTCTCGCTCGACCGCGTCGTCGAGGAGGTGGCAAGCGGCGAGGCCGGCGCGATCGCGACCTTCACCGGAGCGGCGCGGCGCCACTCACGCGGGCGCACCGTCGAGTACCTCGACTACGAAGCCTACGAAGGCATGGCCGAGGCGATGATGGAGAAGCTCGCCGGTGCGCTGAAGGAGCGCTACGACATCCACGACGTCGCGATCCACCATCGCGTCGGCCGTGTCGAGATCGGCGACCCGTCGGTCGTGATCGCCGTCAGCGCCGCGCACCGGCGCGACGCGCTCGCCGCGTGCAAGGACGCGATCGACATCCTCAAGGTCGACGTCCCGCTCTGGAAGAAAGAGGTCTACGAGGGCGGCGAAGAGTGGATCGGAAGGGGTTCTTGACCGAACCCTGGATGCCGCCCGAGCTGCAACCGGACTACGAGCCGATCCAGCCGCAATCGACCTTCCGCAACGTCATCCGCAAGGTCACGGCGCCTCTCGTCTTCCTGCTCGGGCTCGCCGCCAAGCTCGGCTCGCTCGCGAAGTTCGCGGCGATCTTCGTCGCGTTCGGCGGCTACACGCTGATCTGGGGCTGGAGGTTCGCACTCGGGATCGTGCTGCTGATCTTCGTGCACGAGCTCGGCCATTACGTCGAGGCGACACGCGAAGGACTGCACCCCGACTGGCCGGTGTTCATCCCGTTTCTCGGCGCGTACGTGAAGCACACGCGCGGCAACCCGTGGCAGACCGCGCGCGTCGCGATCGCAGGACCGATGCTCGGCGGCGCGGGTGCGCTCGTCTGTTACCTGGTCGGCGAGTCGAACGGCTCGCAGCTGATGATCGCGCTCGGCTACTTCGGCTTCGTGCTGAACCTGATCAACCTGTTGCCGTTCGGGATCCTCGACGGCGGCTCGGTCTGGCGCTCGACGCGCTTCCTCTGGTGGGGCGGTGGTCGCGGCAAGGCACTCGTGTCGGGTCTCCTCTACGCCGGCACCGCTGTCGCGCTCGCGGCGGGCGCAATCGCCGCTTACATCCCGCAGCACCGGTTGTAGTGGACGACCGCCGCCTTCTCGACACCGACCACTTCGATCCGGTCGCCGCAGTCGAGCGCATCGCCGAGGAGTTCCGCGCGGGCTTCGCCGAGCTCGCGAAGATCGACCGGCCGGCCGTGACGATGTTCGGCTCCGCGCGCATTCGCGAAGCCGCCCCGTCCTACGAAGCGGCGCGCGCGATCGGCCGTCGCTTCGCCGAGCGCGGCTGGGCCGTGATCACCGGCGGCGGCCCAGGGCTGATGGAGGCCGCGAACCGCGGCGCGAAGGACGGCGGCGGCCTCTCGGTCGGATTCAACATCGAGCTGCCCCACGAGCAGGACGCGAATCAGTACCTCGACATCTCGTACACCTTCGAGCACTTCTACGCACGCAAGGTCTGCTTCGTGAAGCCGGCGGAAGGCTTCGTGATCATGCCCGGCGGCTTCGGCACGCTCGACGAGCTCTACGAAGCGCTGACGCTGATCCAGACCGGCAAGGTGTCGCACTTCCCCGTCGTGCTCTACGACTCGGCGCACTGGGCCGAGATGCTCGACTGGGTTCGCGACGAGCTGCTGCGCGACGGCCTCGTCTCGGACGTGGACCTCGATCTCCTGAGCCTCACCGACGACATCGACGAGGCGGTCGAGATCGTCGTCGACTGTTACGAGCGCCGTTGTGCGCAGACGGCGGTTTCCGCCGTCGACGACTAGCTGTAGGACCCGAGGACGTTGTTCCGGTTGAGCGCGTGTAGGCGTTCGATCGGGGTTTGGTGGCTGAGGCTGCGGTGTGGTCGTCGGCGATTGTAGAAGTCGAGCCAGCCGGCGAGCGCGTGGCGGCGTTCGTTGCTGTTTCGGTAGATCGCGGCGTAGGCCCAGCCGCCGAGCATCGTGCGGATGAATCGCTCGGCCTTCCCGTTGGTGCGCGGCCGGTAGGGGCGGGTGCGGAGGTGCTTGATCCCGAGCGCTTTGCAGGCAAGCGCGTGGATCGTGGCGCGGTAGGCGGAGCCGTTGTCGGTCATCAGCCGCTCGACCCGGATGCCGAAGGCGGCGTAGTGCGCGACCGCGCGACGGAGAAAGCCGATCGCCGTGACTGCCTTTTCGTCTTCGAGCACTTCGACGTAGACGAGTCTGGTCGCGTCGTCGATCGCGACATGCACGTACTCCCAGCCGGTCGTGCGCGCTGCGTGGTTGGAGCTGCCCTGCCGGCGTCGGTCGCCGGTGACGCGGTGGCCGGCGCCGCCGCTGATCCGACCCAGCTTCTTGACGTCAACGTGGATCAGCTCGCCCGGCCGCTTCTTCTCATAGCGGCTTGCTGGCTCCAGCGGCTCGAGTCGCCAAAGCTTGCCGAGCCCGATCCGCGTCAAGATGCCCGACACCGTCGAGACAGGCATCCCAAGCGCCTCAGCGATCTCGGCACCGGTCATCCGCAACCGCCGCAGAGACGCAATCACACCCACACGCGCCTCGCCGGTTCGCGACGGCACCGACCCCGGCGCCGAGCAGCGATCGAGAAGCCCCTGCTCACCCTCAACCCGATAACGACGACACCACTTCGAGACCGTGCGCACACTCACACCCGCGGCCTCCGCCGCCGCCGTAAGCGTCCAACCAAGACCCTCCACCGCAAGACGACGGCTATGCGGGCAGGTCCTCGCGTTAGCGTGCAACTTCATCCGGATCCCCTCCTTGGAGCTGGTGGCTTGGCAGCTCCAGCCTCCAAGGAGACCCGGATGGAACAACGATCTCAGGAACTACAACTAGCGCTGCGTCGCGCAGAACTTGTCGCCGCCGGTCACCTGGTCGTACAGCGCGAGGCGATCCCGCTCGAGCGCGACGTCCGCGTCGCTGCCCGCGTCATAGGCGCCGATCCCCTGCACCTGCGCGACGAGGTCGGGCGTCACGCCGGGCCCGATCACGCTGATTCGGTAGGCGTTGCCGTTCCCCGCAGGGCGATGCGGATGGCCCGGCAGCGAGACGTCGTTCGTCGGATAAAACGCGTAACAGAAGGACCCGGTCGGGTTGCGGAAGACGACCGAGGTCTCGCGCTTCCAGCCCTGTCCGTAGGCCGAGTCGAGCGTGTCGATGTAGAGGCTGCGACCGTACGCATCCGTCGGCGCCCCGTTCCCTGTCGTGCCGAAGCCGTGCACCGGCACGCCGTTGTAGGTGAGCCTCCCGAAGATCTGCTCGGTCTCGTAGTTGAAGGTCTTCGGCCAGTCGACCGAGAGCTCGACCTGAGCGGGCGCACCCGTCCAGTGCGAGATGTCGAGGCTCCATGCGCTCTGCGTGGGAAGCCAGGGGTCGACGCCGCGATGCGGGAGCTTTCGCTGCCAGCTCTGGAGCGCCCAGTACGAGCCGTCCGGCGCCTTGCACGCGACGACGAGGTACGGCAGCGCCGGCCCGTCGTAGGGACGACACGCGTTGCGGAAGGTCTTCCAGTACGAGCCGTTGTGGTACCGCTTCCAACCGCCCGCGTAGTCGAAGGTGAAGTGCACCTGCGCGACGTCCTGGCTCGGAGGCAGCGCGTTGACCGCGCCCCACACGAGCACGTGACGAGGCTGCCCGTTCGACCGCGTGTAGCTGACGAGCGCCTCGCCCTTCTTGTTCACCGCGAGCGTCGGGTTGCCGACGTTCGTGTCCGAGAACGCACCGCTCGCGTGCGCCGCCGGGGCGAGTAGGCCCGCCGCTGCCAGTGCGGCGAGAAACCTGACCATGAAGGGGTTATTTCGTGCCCGTCAGGAGCCCAAACGGGCCAACGGGCGCCTAGGAAAGCTCGTCGATCGCGCCCTTGGCGCGATCGTGCACCTCGCGGCGGCGCTGCTCGAGATCGCTCTCGAGCTCGGGCTCCGGCTGCTCAGCTGCCGTACGCGACTCGGCGAGCTTCGCACGCAGTTCTTCGGCGGGCGAGACTTCGGGCTCCGTAGGCTTCCGCCGGCGCCGCCAGAAGGCGAAGATCCCCGCACCGCCGAGCAGGAGAGCAATCAGGCGTGCCATGCGGACGATGCTACTCTGTCCGCCACTTCTCGCCACGCCCGTCGCGCCGTCGACCCGAAGCGGCGCCAACGGGGCGAGGCCGTCCTCAGTCCATGGGAAGGAGAATTCGGGAACTGTGAACGACTACGAAATCTTGGTCATGCTGGACCCAGAGCTCCCGGAGGAGCGCGGGAACGAGATCATCGCGCGCGTGCGGGAGCAGGTCGACGGCGACGGCGGCAAGTGGACCCAGCACGAGCCGTGGGGCCGGCGCAAGCTCGCCTACGAGATCACGCACAAGACCGAGGGCGTCTATCACCTGCTGCTCTTCAGCGCGACGCCGGCGACGCTGGCGGAAATCTCGCGCGTGCTCAAGATCACCGACGGCGTGATGCGCCATCTCGCCGTGAACCGCGTCAAGGGCGGCCAGACGAAGGCGCCGGCGACCGTCGGAGCCGTGTCCGCACCCGCCGATGACGACAACGGGACCGCGGAGTAGGCTCGGCCCCACCCGATTTCGAAGGAGCGAGAGAAATGGCAAATATCAACCGCGTCGTGCTCGTCGGAAACCTGACCCGCGATCCCGAGCTCCGGCACACGCCGGGAGGCACCGCGGTCTGCAGCCTCCGCCTTGCCGTGAACACGCGCCGCAAGGACGGCGCCACGGGCGAATGGACGGAGAAACCCAACTACTTCGACATCACCGTGTGGGGTAACCAGGGCGAGAACTGCGCGCAGTACCTCGCCAAGGGCCGCCCGGTCGCGATCGACGGCCGCCTCGAGTGGCGCGAGTGGGAAGCCCAGGACGGCACGAAGCGCCAGGCGGTCGAAGTCATCGCCGACACCGTGCAGTTCCTCGGCGGCAAGAGCGACGGCGGCTCGGCCGGCGGTGAAAGCAGTGGCGGCAACCAGTTCGTGCCGGCGGGCGCCGCGGCCGACGCCGACTTCGGCGGCGCGAGCGACGACGACATTCCGTTCTGATCCAGGAGGCATAGGTGGCAGGAAAGTCATCAGGCAAGCCGTCCGGCAAGTCGTCCGACGGCCGCAGCAGAAAGCGTCTCGCCCCGCTCACCGGCGGCCGGCGCAAGTCGTGCTTCTTCTGCAAATCGAAGGTCGACGAGATCGACTACAAGAACGTCGCCGAGCTTCGCCGCTACATCTCCGAGCGCGGCAAGATCCGCTCGCGCCGGATCAGCGGCGCGTGCCGGCGCCACCAGCGCCAGGTCGCGGTGGCGGTGAAGCGGGCGCGCGAGATGGCACTCCTGCCGTACGTCGCCGAGGGCCGCGAAGATCGCGAGCGCGGCGGTCGTGGCGGCCGTGACAGGGACAGGGACAGGGACGACCGCTGATGCAAGTGGTTCTGCGTCAGGACGTCGAGAAGCTTGGCCTCCGTGGCGAGGTCGTCAACGTTGCGCGCGGCTACGCGCGGAACTTCCTGCTGCCGCGCGGGCTCGCGGAGCTCGCGACGCCGGGGCTCGTCCGCGAGCTCGAGCGCCGGGACGCCGTTCGCGCGCAGTCGGAGGCGAAGACGTCCGACGAGGCGCAGGCGATCGCCGCGCGCCTCGAGAAGCTCGAGCTTCGCTTCGACGCGAATGCCGGCCCGACGGGCTCGCTCTTCGGCTCGGTGACGGCGACGAACGTCGCCGACCGGCTCTGGGAGCAGGAGAAGATCCGCGTCGACCGCCGCAAGCTCGCAGTCGAGCCGATCAAGCGGGTCGGGCGCTACCGCGTCCCGGTCGAGCTCTTCACCGACGTGACCGCCGAGCTCAGGGTCGTGGTCGCGCCGGAGGGCCAGGAGCTGCCGGCCGAGGAGGAGCTCGAGGCCGCGGCCCAGGCTGAGGCCGAGGCGGCCGCCGCCGCGGCGGCGCAGGCGGAGGCGCAGCACGCGGAGGCCGAGGCGGCGATCGCCGCCGTCGAGGAGGCTCCGCCCGCTGACGAAGCTGAAACACCGGACGCCCCCGAAGCGCCCGGCGAGCCCTTCGAGAGCTAGCGCCCTCGTTTCCCACAGTGCGGGCGGGAAGCCCGCACCCGGCCACGGCTCGACTTTCCACAGCCTGTGGACAATTCACCTACGCCGCCGTCCACAGTCGCGCCCATGACCTGTGGAATGTGCACAGAACTTCCCGCTCCGAGCGGTCGGATTCATCCACACACCGTCCGCTCGATCTGCGAACATACGTTCTGTCATGCCTGCAAAAGCCGCTTGCGACCACGTGAATTCGGCACCTTTCCACAGCGTTGCGGGCCCGCGAAAAGCCCGTTTCACTAAGCCGTAATGGTCCCTCCCGGACAGGCGACCGCCCCGCTTCCACCCCAGAATTTGGACGCCGAGGAGTCGGTTCTCGGCGCCATGATGCTCTCGGAGGCGGCGATCGAGGCGGCCTCGACCGCGCTCGACGCGGGCGACTTCTACCGCGAGTCCCACTCGCGGATCTACCGCGCCGCGCTCGACCTCTACCAGCAAGGGCAGCCGGTCGACGCGATCACCGTCGCCGACAAGCTCGACGAACGGGGCGAGCTCGCGGAGATCGGCGGCAAGGAGCGCATCCACGACCTCGCGGCGCTCGTGCCGGCGACGTCGAACGCGGGCCACTACGCGCGCATCGTCCGCGAGATGGCAACGCTCCGCGGCCTCACCGCTGTCGGCGAGCAGATCCAGCGACTCGGCTGGGAGCGGCCGGGCGAGACGCCGGAGCTCGTCGACCGCGCCGAGCAGATGGTGTTCGACCTCGCTCAGCACCGGATCCGCGGCAGCTTCGAGCACGTCGAGTCGATCGTCCGCGAGAGCTTCGAGCAGATCACGCGCATGTACGAGTCGGGCGGCGAGATGACCGGAACACCGACGGGCTTCCGCGACGTCGACCACATGACGTCGGGTCTCCAGCCGGGAAACCTCGTCGTGATCGCCGGCCGCCCGTCGATGGGCAAGTCCGCGTTCGCGCTCGGGATCGCCTCGAACCTCGCGCTGCAGTACTCGACGCCGGTCGCCGTCTTCACGCTCGAGATGTCGAAGATCGAGGTCGCGCAGCGGCTGATGTGCGCCGAGGCGCGCGTCGAGCTGCAGCGCCTCCGCACAGGCCGGCTGACGAACGAAGACTGGCCGCGGCTCGTCAAGGCGTGCGACGCGCTCACGAAGGCGCCGATCTACGTCGACGACACGCGCTTGACGACGATGCTCGAGATCCGCTCGAAGGCGCGGCGCCTGAAGGCGCGCGAGCCGAAGCTCGGCGCGATCGTCGTCGACTACCTGCAGCTGATGAGCACGGGCACCCTGGTCGAGAACCGCGTGCAGGAGATCGCGCAGATCTCGCGCGCGCTGAAGGTGATCGCGGGCGACCTCGAGATCCCGGTGATCGCGCTCTCGCAGCTGAACCGCGGCGTCGAGAGCCGCACCGACAAGCGGCCGCTGCTGTCCGATCTG
This sequence comes from Gaiellaceae bacterium, assembly GCA_036501285.1. Taxonomy (GTDB): domain Bacteria; phylum Actinomycetota; class Thermoleophilia; order Gaiellales; family Gaiellaceae; genus PALSA-600. Next base: position 6,212 of record DASYAO010000021.1, on the reverse strand, counting down.
CGCGACTCGGGCGCAGTCGAGCAGGACGCCGACCTCGTCATGTTCCTCTACCGCGACGAGTACTACAACGAGAACTCCGAGGACCAGGGCCTCGCCGAGGTGATTCTCGCCAAGCATAGAAACGGGCCGGTCGGCACCGAGAAGCTCGCGTTCCTCAAGCGTTTCGCCAAGTTCGCAGATCTCGCCCCGCAGCACGACCAACGGGCGGCTGCCGCGTGACGCGTTCGAACTCGGTGTGGGTACCGCCGAGCGCCACGAGCTTCTCGTGCCTCTGCGAAACCTGTCTCGAGCTCGCGCGCGACGAAGGCAGCACGTTCCTCGAGGCGATCGGCCGCGCGAGCGTACGCGGGCGGCTCGCGTTGGAGACGGACGTCGGCTTCGTGCGCTGCGACGCGGGACACGAGGTCGTCGTACGGAGGGTCGACCGGCCCGCGGCGCTCACCCGCCGGGACACGAAGCAACTGGAGCTCGTATGAGCCAGCACGTGTGGGTGGGGCCCGAAGCCGTCGAGTACGAGGCGTCGTGCGACATTTGCGCGACGCGACGCGGCACCTGGGCCGACCACTACGGCTGGTCGCTGGGCGTCGACGCGGCCCGCATCGAGGGCACGCTTCGACGTGACGCGGACGTCGGTTTCACGACCTGCAAGCGCGGTCACCGGATCGTCGTGCGCCGCGTCGGTCGCGGGTTCGCGCAGGCGGTTTAGCTCTAGACTGCGGACGTGCCTGCCACCGTCGTCGTCGGTGCGCAGTGGGGTGACGAAGGCAAGGGCAAGATCGTCGACCTGCTCGCGCAGCGTTCCGATGTGGTCTGCCGCTACCAGGGCGGCCCGAACGCGGGGCACACGATCATCGTCGGCGACGACACGTGGAAGCTCCGGCAGATGCCGAGCGGCGTCGTCTCCGGCACGCGCTCGGTGATCGGCGCCGGGTGCGTCGTCGATCCGCAGGTGTTCCTCGACGAAGTCGACCTGCTCGTCGAGCGCGGGATCGACCCGTCGATCGTGGTGCTCTCGGGTAATGCCCACCTGATCATGCCGTGGCATCCCGCGATCGACCAGGCGTCGGAGCGGCGGCTCGGCGCGCTCCAGATCGGCACGACGAAGCGCGGTATCGGCCCCGCGTATGCCGACAAGGCCGCGCGCATCGGCATCCGCGTGCAGGACGTGCTCGACGCGAAGATCCTGCGGCAGAAGATCGAAGTCGCCCTTGCCGAGAAGAATCTCTGGCTCGAGCGCATCTACGAGGCCGACGGGTTCGACCTCGAGCAGGTCTGGGAGCAGTACTCCGGCTATGCGGAGCGGCTCGCGCCGTTCGTCGGCGACGTCTCGCTGCTCGTCGACGAGGCGCTGCGCAACGGCAAGGAAGTGCTGTTCGAAGGCGCGCAGGCGACGATGCTCGATCTCGACCATGGCACGTATCCGTTCGTCACCTCGTCGAACCCGGTCGCTTCAGGCGCGGCCACCGGCATCGGCATCGGCCCGAACCGGATCGACCGCGTGCTCGGCGTCGCGAAGGCGTACGTCACGCGCGTCGGCGAAGGGCCGTTCCCGTCCGAGATCGAGGGGCCCGATCAGCAACGCCTACAGGAGCTCGGCGGCGAGTTCGGCACCGTCACGGGCCGCGTGCGCCGCTGCGGCTGGCTCGACCTCGTCGCGCTCCGTTACGCGGTGCGCGTCAATGGGATCACCTCGCTCGCGCTGACGAAGCTCGACGTCCTTTCGGGGTTTTCCGAACTGCCGGTGTGCGTGGCCTACAAGCTTCGTGACGGCTCCGAGACGCCTCATTTCCCGGCGCACCAGAGCGACTTCCACCACGCGCGCCCGGTCTGGAAGACGCTGCCGGGCTGGGAGCGGCCGCTCGACGACGCCTCCTCGCGCGAGGAACTTCCCGATGCAGCGCGCAGCTACGTCGAGTCCGTCGAACGCGAGCTCGAGGTGCCCGTCGAGCTCGTCGGCGTCGGCGCCGCGCGCGAGCGTGTGCTCGTCTGATCCAACTCCGGCCTAAGACCGCAGCCCTAGTTTCAATTGCTCGAGGTTGGCAACGCAGACGGACGCGCGGATGAACCGCGCGTCCTGAAGTCGGCGCCGCAAGCGGCGCCTAAGCGCCGAGGTCGTTCTCGAGCAGGTCGTCGTAGACCTCGCGGTACGCGTTGACCGCGAACGCGATGTCGCCCGGGTCGACGTCCTCGGCAGCGCCGATCTTGCGCGTGATCTCGCGCGCAGCCGTGAGATCGCGCAGCTCGTCACCGGCGCCGCCGTTGGCCTCGACCATCCGGCCGAGCAGCTCGTCGAGCTCGAGCAGCGCGTTTCCCGGATCGTCGCGGAGGCGGTCCTCGAGATCGCTCATCTCCGTCTCCCACTCGTGGCGGTCGAGGCCGGGTTCCTGCATGCACCCCTCGTGCCGCGATCGCACGGACGCGAAACCCATAGGCTCGGCACGTGAAGGTTCTCCTCGTCGGCTCCGGGGCGCGTGAGCACGCGCTCGCCTGGCGGCTCTCGCAGAGCGAAGGGCTGGAGCTCCACGCAGCACCGGGCAATCCCGGCATCGCGACGCTCGGCCACTGCCATCCGGCGCGGGCAGACGATCGCGACGGCCTCCTCGCGCTGGCGACGACGCTCGAGGTCGACCTCGTCGTCGTCGGCCCGGAGGGCCCGCTCGTCGCCGGCGTCGCCGACGAGCTCCGGCATGCCGGCATCGCGGTCTTCGGGCCAAGCGCTGCGGCTGCGCAGATCGAGGGCTCGAAGCTCTTCGCGAAGGAGGTGATGGCCGCGGCCGGCGTTCCGACGGCTGCGACGATGTCGGTCGCCCGGCTGCCGTGCGTGATCAAGGCGGACGGGCTCGCCGGCGGCAAGGGCGTCTTCGTCTGCCGCACGAACGAGGAACTCGACTCGGGACTGCGCGGCGCGGCGGCGATCGGCGGCGCGGTCGTGATCGAGGAGCTGCTCGAGGGGTCGGAAGTGTCGCTCTTCGCACTCTGCGACGGAACGCGCGCGGTGCCGCTCGGCGCTGCGCAGGACTTCAAGCGCGCGAGCGACGGCGACACCGGCCCGAACACGGGCGGCATGGGCGCGTACTCGCCGGTCGCGCTGCCTGCTTCCGCGGCCGAGCTCGTCTCGCAGATCCACCAGCCTGTGCTCGACGAGCTCGCACGCCGCGGCACGCCGTTCGTGGGCTGCCTCTTCGCCGGGTTGATGCTGACGGACGACGGCCCGAAGGTGCTGGAGTTCAACGCGCGCTTCGGCGATCCCGAGACACAGGTGCTCGTGCCGCGTCTCGAAGGCGACCTGCTCGAGGCGCTCGCCGCCGCGGCGCGCGGAGGCGCGGTCGAAGACCTCGTGCGGGAAGGCGGCGAGGCGGCGGTGACAGTCGTCGTCGCAGGGCCCGATTACCCGGCAAGAAGCGACTACGCCGGCGTCCGGATCGACGGCATCGCCGAGGCCGAGGCCGGTGGTGCGCTCGTCTTCCAGGGCGGCACCGCCTCACGTGACGGCGCGCTGCTCACAAACGGCGGCCGTATTCTCTCGGTGACGGCGCTCGCCGCGAGTCTCGCGGAGGCGCGCCGGCGGGCCTATACAGCAGTCGACGAGGTGAGCTTCGAGGGAATGCGCTTTCGCACGGACATCGCAGCAGTGGCCGCCGGTGGCTGAGCCGCTCGTCGGCATCCTCGTCGGCTCCGAGTCGGATCGCGAGCGGATGAAGGCGGCGCTCGACGAGCTCGACGCGCGCGGAATCGCGTGGGAGTTCGAGGTGCGCTCGGCGCACCGAACGCCGGACGCCGTCGCCGAATACGCGAAGACCGCAGCGGGCCGCGGCATCCGCGTGCTGATCTGCGGCGCCGGCCTCGCCGCTGCGCTTCCGGGCGTCGTCGCGGCGCACACCGAGCTGCCGGTGATCGGAGTGCCGCTGCGCTCGTCGATGAGCATCCTCGACGGTCTCGACGCGCTGCTCTCGATCGTGCAGATGCCGCCCGGGGTGCCCGTCGCCACGGTCGGCGTCGACAACGCGAAGAACGCAGCCGTGCTCGCAGCGCGAATTCTCGCGCTCACCTGAGGGCGCTCTCCTGAACCACGGCTAGGCTTTGGCGAGTGATCTCCCGCTACTCCCGGCCCGAGATGAGCAGGATCTGGTCGGACGAGGGCAGGATCGCGCGCTGGCTCGAGGTCGAGCTCGCAGCGCTCGACGGGTGGGCAGAGCTCGGCACGATTCCCACCGCCGACGTGGCCGCGATCCGCGCCGGCGCGAAGCCGCCTTCGCCGGAGCGCGTCTCCGAGATCGAGAAGACGACCGACCACGATCTCGCCGCGTTCGTCGACGCCGTCGCCGAGCAGCTTGGGCCGGAGGGACGCTGGGTGCACTTCGGCCTCACCTCCTCGGACGTCGTCGACACGGCGCTCGCGTTGCAGATGCAGGACGCGGGCAAGCTCGTGCTCGCCGAGATCGACCGTGCCGTCGACGCGGTCATCCAACGCGCCGAGCAGCACCGGAACACGGTCTGCATCGGCCGCTCGCACGGGATCCACGCCGAGCCGACGACCTTCGGCTGGAAGCTCGCCGGCTGGGCCTTCGAGCTCGACCGCGGCCGCACCCGCCTCGCGCGGGCGCTCGAGTCGAACCGCGTCGGCCAGCTCTCCGGCACGGTCGGCACGTATGCCGCGATCGACCCCGAGGTCGAACGCGTCGCCTGTGAGCGGCTCGGGCTCGAGCCGGATCCTGTCTCGACGCAGGTGATCGCCCGTGACCGCCACGCCGAGCTGCTCTCGGCGCTCGCGTTGCTCGCGTCGTCGCTCGACCGCTTCGCGACCGAGATCCGCCATCTCGCGCGCACCGAAGTACGCGAGGTCGAGGAGCCCTTCGCCGCCGGGATGAAGGGCTCGTCGTCGATGCCGCACAAGCGGAATCCGAAGGTCGCGGAGCGCATCTGCGGTCTTGCGCGCGTCCTCCGGGGAAACGCGCTCGTCGGCTTCGAGAACATCGCGCTCTGGCACGAGCGCGACATTTCGCATTCGTCGGCCGAGCGGATCGTGATCCCGGATTCGTTCCTCGCGGTCGACTACATGCTCGACCGCTTCACGTGGATCGTCGACGGGCTCGTCGTCTATCCGGAGCGGATGCGCCGCAACATCGACGCCTCGCACGGGCTCGTGTTCTCGCATCGGCTGCTGCTCGCGCTCGTCGGCGCCGGACTCGATCGCGGCGAGGCCTACCGGGTCGTCCAACGCCACGCGATGCAGGCCTGGGACGAGGAGCGCGACTTCCGCGCGCTCGTCGCCGCCGACACGGAGATCTTCTCGCGCCTCGACGCCGCCGCGCTCGAGAGCGTGTTCGACCTCGACGCGACCGTGCAGCAGGTCGACGTCGCCTTCGACCGGCTGCGCTCACTCGCCCACAGAACGGAGGCCGTGCATGTCTGAGACCGCCACACATGTCGGAAGCGGGAAGGTCCGCGAGCTCTACGCGCTCGACGACGACCGCCTCCTGCTCATCGCCAGCGACCGCATCTCGACCTTCGACGTCGTGCTGCCGACGGACATCCCCGACAAAGGACGCGTGCTCACCGGGCTCTCGGCCTTCTGGTTCGCGCAGACGGGCTCGCTCGTGCCGAACCATCTGCTGGCGTTGCGCGACGACGGCCGGTCGACCGAGTGCAAGCGCCTCGAGATGCTGCCGATCGAGTGCGTCGTGCGCGGCTATCTGGCCGGCTCGGGCTGGAAGGACTACCTCGCAACCGGCGAGGTCTGCGGGCACCGGCTTCCCGAGGGGCTCGTCGAGTCGCAGCAGCTGCCGGAGCCGATCTTCACGCCGGCGACGAAAGCGCAGACCGGGCACGACGAGAACATCGACCGCACCGCCGGCGCGGCGCTCGTCGGCGAGGAGCGCTACGACGAGGTCGAGCGACTCACGCTCGAGCTCTACCGCATAGTCTCGGAGCGCGCGGCGTCGCTCGGGATCATCCTCGCCGACACGAAGCTCGAGTTCGGCATCGACGAGTTGGGGCAGCTCGTGCTTGCCGACGAGGCCTTCACGCCAGACTCGTCCCGCTTCTGGCCGGCCGACGAATACGAGCCCGGTGGTCCGCAGCCGTCGTACGACAAGCAGTTCGTGCGCGACTACTGCGAGTCGCTCGGCTGGGGCAAGACCTACCCCGGACCCGAGCTGCCCGCCGATGTCGTCGAGGGAACGCGCGCGCGTTACGTCGAAGCGTTCGAGCGA
>DASYAO010000020.1:0-15200 GCA_036501285.1 Gaiellaceae bacterium | reverse complement strand
ACATGTGCGCCGTCGTGACCGCCGACGGCGAGACGCTCTGGTCCGTGCGCCCGCCTCCGTGCCCGAGTACGTGCCCGGTGTGCATCAGGTTCAGCACGAAGCTCCACATGCCGACCGTCACGAATCCGGCGACCACGCCTGTCGCGGCGCGCGCGAAGATCCGCCGACCTCCGAGCAAGGCAAGCCACGCGAGCACCGGCCAGACGAGGAGCGTCGTCAGCTTCGCGCCGAGCCCGAAGCCGAGTGCGGCGCCTGCGAGGAACGCCTCGGTCGTGCCGCCGTCGAGCAGGAGGCACGCGGCCGCGGTCGGCAGCGCCGCCGCGACGAGGTCGTTCTGGGCCGTGGTCGTCTCGAGCGCGAAGAGCGTGAAGGTCGCGAGCAGCGCCGTGCTGCACGCAGAGGCGCGCTGGTCGAAGCCGAGCCGGCGAGCGGCGCCGTAGACCGCAACGAGGATCGCGAGCTCGGCAACGAATTGCGGCAGTGCGAGGAGCGTGCCCTTGCCGGCGGCGACGAGCAGGAACAGGATCTGCTGCTCGGCGAGCGGCTGGAACTCGTTGAGACGGTCGGAAGGCGCGTTCGCGATCCAGTGCACGCCGCCGTACTGCTTCCAGGCGGCGGCGCGCGAGAGGTGGTAGGTGAGCGAGTCGTAGTTGTTGGGCGCGGCCGTCACGGCGACGACGAACTCGTAGGCGAGTGCAACTGCGAGCACGGCGAGGAAGAGCAGCGTGACCGGATCGCGGCCGACTGCGGCAGCCGCCGCGCGTGCGCCGGCGAGCTCGACCCAGGGCCGGCCGCGCAGCCACCACGCTGCGAAGGCAGCGCCCAGCAGGACGACCTCGGCGGCGAGAAGCCCGACTCTCGTGACCGCGTGCACGGGTGAGAGCGCCCACGTGACGAGCCCGAGATTGCCGACGAGTACCAGGTAGCCCGCGAGCGCAGTCGTGACGGCGCTCGAAAGCCGGAGGCTGAGGGCGGCGAATGCGGCGCTCGCCAGCGCGAGCGCGATCAGAACCGCCGCGATCACAGGCGCTACTTCGGGATGAACTTGAAGCCGACCTGCGCGCCGAGGTTGCGCTGGTCGTTGCCGACGTGAATCGTCCCCAAGATCTTGACCACGATCCGCACGGGCGTCTGCCGCACCGGGAAGTCAACGACCTGCGATTGCCCGTTGCGGACGAGCAGGTGCTTGACCTCGTAATCCCGTCCGACCGCCATCGCTCCGTCGTGAAGCACGGCCTTGCCGACAATGATCGTCGCGTGTCCGGTCGGATGCTCCGCGTCCGTTGGTCCGGTGTAGCCGTCGCGTCCGATCGAGAGCTGCAACACGCCGTGCTGACCGGGCTTGAAGTACGTGTAGGTCGACCAGCCGGGTGCCCAGCCGTCCGCGTACACCTGCTGCAAGGCGTCGAGCAGCTTCCACGGCCCGGTGCGCTTGTACAGGCGCATGTTCGCCCAGCTGTCGACGACCTTTGCCTGCAGGTCGACCCCTTCGTCGGCGAGGACGTACGGCGTGTCGAGCGTGTCGAGCAATCCGTCACTGGAAACCACGTTTGGGACGGGATCCGGGCCCGGCCCGAGCTCGCTGCCGTCGAGGCTCTCGACGTGCTTGATCGAGCGGTTCCAGAACTCGGTCATCAGGACGACGTTCGAATCCGTGATCTCCTGCCCGAGATACGTCACCGGCCGGCCGTGCACGTCGGCGTCGACCCAGTCGAGCTTCGTCGGGAGCCTGGCGCGGAACTCATTCGAGATCCCGACGATCCCGTGTGTCATGTAGATCTCGTCGGCGAGCATCCAGCCGCCGCCGAGGACGAGTGCGGCGGTCGCCACCGCGGCGACTCGGCGGAAGCGCAGTGCGAGCAGCGAGAGCAGGAGGACACCGAGCAGGACGAACCGGAGATCCTGGACGGTCCAGTGCCAGTTGCGGGTCGGTAGCGCCATGATCGCGAACCCGGGGGCCTCGTAGTACGGGAAGAGGAGCTGGAACGGCTCGTGCAGGACGAGGAGAAGCACGAGCGCCGTCGCTCCCGCGACGAGCCACTTGCTGATCCGGCCCGACTCGAAGACGATCGCCGTTCCGATCAGGAGGAGCGGAGAGAGGTAGATCAGGTTCCGCTCTTCCGTGAGCGTGGCGAACACGGTCGAGAGATACGCGGCCTTGACGGCTGTGTAGAGACCGAGGCAGAAGATCGAGGCGCCGAGATAGGCGGCGAACGCGCGGTACCGTGGATCGTCGCTCCGCTCCTTGACTCGAAGTGCCGCAAAGCCGCCGATCACCGGCAGGATGCCGAGCCCGACCGTGAACGCGAACGCCGCCTGGAGGCCGAGGTTGACCATGCGGCCCTTCCAGTACTGGGTCGAGAGCTGCCAGATCGGTTCGTGTTGGAGGATGATGCGGTTGAACAGGATCAACGCTCCGTAGAAGAGCGCGATCGCGCCGACGTAGTCGGCCTTGCTCCAGCTCGACCGCATCGCCCGGCCGCGGGGCCCGATCAGCCAGAGCACGCCGGCGGTGATCGCAAAGGCGATGGCAACCGTCGAGAACTGCGGCCAGCGCACGAAGCCGGCGACGATCGAGGCGCCGACCGCGAGGCCGAGATCGAGTCGTCGCTTGCTGATCACCGCGCGGACGATCAGCCAGGAGCAGAGCGCGTACCAGGGATACGCCAGCACCTCGATCACGATGCTCGACCCGTACGACATCCCCGGGATCAGCACCGCGAGCACGGCGACGATGAACGCCGAGCGCTTCGTCACGAGCATCCGTGCGAGTAGATAGGTCGGGATCGCCGCCGTCGTCATCACGATCACGTTGAGGTACTTGATGACCGCGTAAGCCGTCGCCGTCGAATGGATCCACCAGGCGGGCGCGATCATGTAGGCATAGAGCGACTTGAAGTAGATCGGCTGCCCACGCCGGGCCGCGCGGCCCGTGTGCGCGATCGACCGCGAGATCTGCGTCCATTCCGCCTCGTCGGAGAAGAGCCAGGGCGTCTTCCGGAGCCACGCCTCGACGGCGTAGAGGACGATGATCGAAATCGCGACGACGATCACCGGAATCGCCGCGAGCAGCCGGTCGTAGAGCGACCTTCCGGCCTCGCGCGTGGTCGTTCGTGCGTCGAGCGATGTCGTGCTCATCGTGCGGTCGAGCCGAGGGCCACGCGAGGATCGAGGTCGATCTCACGGCGGACGACGTTGCAGGCGATGCCTGCCTCCGCGCAGGCGGAGACGACAAGGTCGAGACGTTCGCGCGGCGCGTCGGGGATCGTGATCAGCACGACGTCGGGCCGCGTCCGCTCGAGTAGGCGCTCGACCTCCTGCATGGTGCCGAGCACCTGGACGCCGTGGACGCGGCGCCGCCGGAGACGCGGGTTGTCGTCGACGAAGCCGACGACGCGCTCGCCGGCCGTCTCGCGGAGCTCGCGCATGAGGCTGCGCCCGGTTCTGCCGGCGCCGACGATCAGCGTCCGCCGTCCGGTTCGGTCGCGCACCGACCGCGCGCTCGTGACGATGGCGCGCTCAGCGAATCGCGTCGCGCCGATCGCGACCATGCAGATCAGCGCGTCGACGATGAAGAACGATCGCCAGAAGTCGCGCATGTCCTGCGTCAAGACCATGAACGAGAGCGTCACGACCTCGGACAGGATCACCGCCGATGCGATCCCGGCCGCGTCGCGCGCGCCCGCGTAGCGCCAGATCGAGCGGTAGAGGCCGAAGGGGATGAACGCGAGGTAGCGCGCTGCGAGCAGAACCGGCAGCGTCAAGCCGCCGATGAAGCGCTCGCTCTGCGTGCCGGGCCAGCCGAACTCGAGCACGTAGGCTGCGAGAAACGACGCGGAGATGATGCCGAAGTCGACGACGACCTCGACGACGCGCCTCCAGTGAACCGCGAAGGCCTGCGTGAGCCCGACGGGCTGTCCGCCGGAAGGGCGACGCTCGACGTCGGCGAGGAAGCTCGCGAACTGGACGAGCAGCACGAACGTGATCACGACGCCGACGATCGTGTAGCGCGTGTTGCCGAGCACGTTGTAGGCCAGGCTCGAACCGCCGATGCAGGTTGCAATCAGCGCGAGCAGCGCGACCGCGTGCTTCTCGGAGAGCCCGAAGCGAACGAGGCGGTGCGACGAATGGTCGCGTCCGCCCTGGTAGATCGGTCGCCCTTCGAGGAGGCGGACGATCGTCACGAGCGCCGTGTCGAGGATCGGCACCGCGAGCACGAGAATCGGCAGGATCAGCGTCGCGACGGTCGTACCCGCGACGCGCCAGCTCGACTCGAGCCCGAGGCCCGCGAGCGCGAAGCCGAGGACCTGGCTGCCGGAGTCCCCCATGAAGACGAGTGCGCGACGGCGCAGGCGCAGGTTGAACGGCAGGAAGCCGACGCACGCGAGCGCTCCGGCAAGTGCATACGCGAGCGCGAGGTGGCTCGGATGCACGGTCACGGCGTCGACGGCGAAGAAGCCGAACGCGATCGCGGCCATGGTCGCGGCCAGTCCGTCCATGTTGTCGAGCAGGTTGAAGGCATTCGTGACGCCGACGAGCCAGAGGATTGCGACCGCGTCGCCGACCAGGCGGTTGCCGATCAGCTGGAGGTGGGTGCCGGTCGCGAGCACGATCGCCGCTGCGCCGATCTGCGCCGCGAGCTTGACGAGGGGCGGCAGGCTGAAGAGGTCGTCGGCGAAGCCGGCGACGAAGAGGAGCGCGCCGCCCGCGTAGATCCCGACGAGGCCCTCGTTGGCGTGGAAAGCACCGGCAGCGACCGCGGCCCAGAGCCCGATGCTGAAGCCGGTGAAGATGCCGATCCCACCGAGCATCGGCGTCGGCGTCTCGTGCCAGCGCTCGGACGACGGCAGGGCGACGAGCCGTCGGGAAAGCGGCGATCGGAGCAGGAGCCAGATCGCGACGGCGGACGCCGGCAGCGCAACGGTCGCGACGGCGGTGGTCACAGATTCGGAGCGTAACCCAAGGGCGTAAGCACGTTGTGAGGGACGCTAGCCCGCGCCCCGGCCGGATTCGCCTGGTTTCCAGGGGTTCCCGTGCGGCACCTCCCTACACTGGGGCGATGGCGGTCTACACCGACCTCGTCCGCTACCGCGAGCTCTTCGCGAACCTGTTCCGGCGGAACTTCCACGCGCGCTATCGCGGCTCGGTGCTCGGGCTCGCCTGGTCGCTCGTGAACCCGATCGCGCTGATGGCCGTGTACCTGCTCGTCTTCGGCGTGATCATCGCCCAGACGGTTCCGCACTACAGCCTCTACCTGCTGACGGGGATCACGTGCTGGACGTTCTTCGCGACGTCGCTCCAGGCAGGGGCCCGTTCGCTCGTCGACAGCGCCGACCTGATCCGGAAGGTTCGCTTCCCGCGGCAGCTCGTCGCCTTCGCGGTCGTCGCGACGCAGCTCGTCACCTTTGCGCTCATGCTCGCGATCGTGATCGTCCTCTCGCTGATCCTGGTCCCGCATGCGCGCGCGATGGTCTGGCTCGCGCTGCCGCTCGCGGCGGTGTTCGCGTGCTTCGTCGCGGGCCTTGCGCTCGTCGCCGCGTGTCTCAACACGCTCTTCCGCGACGTCGAGCACATCCTCGCAGCCGCCCTACTGCCATGGTTCTTCCTGACGCCGATCCTCTGGGCGTTCGCGCCGTATCTCCCCAAGTCGGCGCAGGGGCATCACAAGCTGCTCGACGTGCTGCACTGGGGCAACTTCGTCGCGCCGCCGGTGATCGCGATTCGCGACGTGATCTGGCGCGGTCATGCTCCGCGCGTTGCGGATGTCGTCTATCTCTGCGTGGCCGCGCTGATCGCGCTCGTCGCCGGCGCGCTGCTCTTCAGGAAGCTCGACGACCGGATCGCGATCGAGCTGTAGCCCGGCGCGACGGCTGCGCTTCGAGCACGGCGCGCCCATCGTAGATCCACGGTTCGTCGGCCGGCGCGGCGTATGCCGGTAGCCCCGCGACGTCGTCGACGCGGTTGAGCTCGATGCCGTCGAGCACGGACGGGCAGACGAGCGCATGCGTGAATCCCGGGATGCGCCCCGTACCGGGCTCGTACGGGTCGAGTGAGCGCGGGCGTGGATGCCCGAGCCCTCCCTTCCAGTCGATCGCGCCTGCGACGACCGCGTATCCCTCGGCATGCGCGCCACCCACGACACGGTCAAAGGTCGCCGTTCGCGTGACCCACTCCGGCAGTTCGAGCATCGGCGTTCCTCCGCGCGGCTGCACGTCGACCGTCATCGCCGGCGCATCGCTTCCGAGTTCTGAGAACCAGGCGCGATGCTCTGCGACGAGGTCGAGCGAGAAGCGGTAGCGCCCCGGCGGCATCGGCGCTCGCACATGTGCGGCGAGCGCTGCACGTTCGCCCGGCTCGAGCCGCGGAAGCTCGGTGCGCAGTCCGTCCCAGACCAAGGGGTTGCCGCGCTCGTCGAGCCAGTGGTAGCTCAGGTGGATGTTCTTGCGCCAGGCGACGGAGCCGGCGTTCTCGAGCTCGACGTGGACGTCGCGAAGCGCGCCGGCCTGCACGTCGCCCAGCGTCCATTCGAGGAAGCGCACCGCAAGCGGGCCACGAGCCACCGAACAACTAGTCTAGGCGGCGTGGAACCGCTGCTTCGCCGGGCGGCGCGGCGCGAGCCCGTCGAGCGCACGCCCGTCTGGTTCATGCGGCAGGCGGGGCGGTCCCTTCCCGAGTATCGCGCGCTCCGAGAGCGGCACGCCTTCTTCGAGCTCAATCGCTCGGCGGAGCTGACGGCAGAGGTGACGCTGCAGCCGGTCCGCCGGCACGACGTCGATGCCGCCGTGATCTTCGCCGACATCATGACGCCGGTGCTCGCGATGGGCGTCGACGTGGAGCTCGTCGAGGGCGTCGGTCCCGTCCTCGCAGATCCGATTCGAACAGCCGCAGACGTCGAGCGTCTGCGCATTCCCGATTTCGCGAGCGCGGTCTCGCCCGTGCTGGAAGCGATTGCGCTCGTCCGGCGCGAGCTGCGCGACGACCAGGCCGTCGTCGGCTTCTGCGGCGGGCCGTTCACCGTCGCCGGCTACCTCGTCGAAGGCCGTCCGTCGCGCGACTTCGCCCTGACGAAGGAGCTGATGTACCGCGCACCCGAGGTGTGGCACGCGCTCCTCGACCGCCTCGCCGCGGCCTTCGGCGCGTACGCCCTCGAGCAGGCGCGTGCCGGCGCCGACGTCGTCCAGCTCTTCGACTCGTGGATCGGCGCGCTCTCACCCGCCGATTACCGCGAGTTCGTCGCGCCCGCGTCGGCGCGGGTGCTCGAGACGCTGCGCGCCGGCGGGGTGACGACGATCCATTTCGGCACCGGCACCGCGACGCTGCTCGAAGCGATGGCGGAAGCAGGCGGCGACGTGATCGGCCTCGACTGGCGTATCCCGCTCGACGAAGGCTGGCAGCGGGTGCCGGACCGCGGCGTCCAGGGGAACCTCGATCCCACGGTGCTGCTCGGGCCGTGGGAACGCGTCGACGCGGCGGCGCGCGACGTGCTTGAACGCGCAGGCGGCCGGGCCGGGCACATCTTCAACCTGGGGCACGGCGTGCTTCCGGGGACCGACCCGGACGTGCTCGGGCGGCTCCGCGAGCTCGTCCACGGGCTGACCGCGCGTGAGGTCTCGGCGTCACAGAAAAGTCACACAACCGGCACTCCGGCGTGACAAAGGACACCTTGTGCCGCCGCTATCGTCGGCCCATTCCCCTTGGGTGGGTGGGGGCTAGGGATGGGTGTCGCAGCCGCCTCGCCGCCCCGCTCGGCTAGCGTTTCGGAGTGACCGCGGCCGTCGTGCTCATGGCCTACGGGTCGCCGGACCGGCTCGAGGACGTGCCGGCCTACTACGCCGACATCCGCGGTGGACGGCCGATCGCGCCCGAGCACCTCGACGACCTCGTCGCGCGCTACCGCCGCCTCGGCATCGAAAGCTCGAACCCGCTGAACGCGATCACCGAGGAGACGCGCGCCGCGCTCGAGACCGAGCTCGGCCTGCCGGTCTCCACCGGGATGAAGCACTGGCATCCCCATATCGCCGATGCAGCCGCGAACGCTCTCGAGACCGATCCCGAGGTCGTTGTCGGGCTCGTGCTCGCGCCGCACTACTCTCGCATGTCGATCGCCGGCTACCGCGACCAGCTCGAACGGGCCCTCGACGGGCGCGCCGAGCTCGCCTTCGTCGACTCGTGGCACGACGAGCCCGGCTTCGTCAGCTTTCTCGCCGACCGGATCCGGGGCACGCGCGCGCACGTCGTCTTCACCGCGCACTCGCTGCCGGCGCGGATCCTCGACGAGGGCGATCCGTACCGCGACCAGCTGCTCGCGACGGCCGCTCTTGTCGCCGGCGAGGCAGGCGTCGACGACTGGTCGTTCTCGTTCCAGAGCGAGTCGCCGACCGGCGAGCCGTGGCTCGGACCGGACATCCTCGACCACCTCGACGCGCTCCATGCGGATGCGAAAGACGACGTGCTCGTCTGTCCGGTCGGTTTCGTCTCCGATCACCTCGAGATCCGCTGGGACATCGACAACGAGGCTCAGGAGCGCGCGGCCGAGCTCGGCATGCGACTCAATCGCATCGAGATGCCGAACGCCGACCCGCGGTTTGTCGCCGTGCTCGCGGGGATCGTGCGACGGCAGCTCTCGCCGGTCGGCGCGTCACGCTAGAGCGGTGGAACCGGGCCGCATCGTCGTCGACCGCGTCTCGCAGCGGTTTCGCGTGTCGTCGCAGGCACAGCGCACGCTCAAGGATCTCGTCGTCGCACGCGGACGCTCGCAGACGACCGAGGTGTGGGCGTTGCGCGACATCTCGTTCCAGGCCGAACCCGGCGAGGCGCTCGGCCTCGTGGGCCGGAACGGCTCCGGCAAGACGACGCTGCTGCGGCTGCTCTCCGGCATCTTCAAGCCGACGGCGGGCCGGGTCGCGGTCGGAGGTCGCATCGGCTCGCTGCTCGAGCTCGGCGCCGGCTTCCATCCCGACTTCACCGGCCGCGAGAACGTCTACCTCAACGGGTCGATCCACGGACTTTCACGGACGCAGCTCCGCGAGGTGATGGACGAGATCGTCGCGTTCGCAGAGCTCGAGAAGTTCATCGACCTGCCGGTGCGCACGTACTCCTCCGGGATGTACATGCGCCTCGGCTTCTCCGTCGCCGCGCACATCCAGGCGGACGTGCTCTTGCTCGACGAGGTCTTCGCCGTCGGCGACGAGGATTTCCAGCGCAAGTGCTTCGCGAAGATCGCCGACGTCAAGCGGCGCGGCGGGACGATCGTCTTCGTGTCGCACGATGCGCAAGCGGTCGAACGCCTCTGCGATCGGGCGGTGCTGTTGCGCCTGGGGGAGATCGCTTTCGACGGACCGACGCGGGAGGCGATCGCGCAGTATCGCCGGCTGCTCGCGGACGAACGAAGCCCGGACGAGCTTGCAGCCGGACTCCGTGAGTGGGGAAGCGGCGAGGCGCGGATCCTCTCCGCGCGGATCCTCGACGCAGACGGCGAAGAGCGCATCGGCGCGCAGTTCACCGCCGGTGAGCCGCTCACGATCGAGCTCGTCGTCGCGGCCGACGCGGCGATCGAGCCGCCGCTCGTCTCGATCGAGCTGCGCGACGACGACGGCGTCGTACTCGCCGGCCACGTTCAGTCGACGGCTGATCTGGGTTGGGCGGGACGTGGCGGCGAGTCCGTCGTCCGATTCGAGATCGACCGCCTTCCACTCGCGGACGGCCACTTCCACCTCCGTGCAGCGCTCGTCGCGGCCGACGGCGACCGGCTCCTGCACAGCCTCGAAGACGCGATCCGCTTCTTCGTCTTCCCCGCAGGCGGCGAAACCGGCTCGGTGCTCCTGACCGGCCGCTGGTCGATGGAGGAGATCGCGGCCTCCGAGCCAATCGGACGCCCATGAGCTCCCGGACGTGCCCCGACTGGCCCAAGCTGATGGAGCTCGCGCCCGAGCTCCAGTTCAAGCATTACACCCTGCGCGAGGCGCAGCTTCCCGCCGATGCGCTCGTGAACGTCGAAAGCGCCGACTTCGACGAAGTCGCGATCTGCTGCGACCTCGAGGCGCACGTCTTCAACCCCGAGCACACGGCCACCGAGGTCGCGGACGCCCTGCGCGCCTCGCACTGGTTTGACCTGCGCGAATGGGCGGGGCGCTCGCCCGGCACGCCACCCGGCTAGCCGTAGCCCGTCGACCGAGCGGTAGTGTCCGGGCGATGCCGACGGTGGTCGTGCCCTTCCGGGGGGCAGAGGGCAAGAGCCGGCTGAACCAGCTCCAGCTCGAGGTTCGGATCGCGCTGAACGAGGCGATGCTCGCCGACGTGCTTGCCGCATGCGCAACCCTCGGCGAAACGTACGTGGTCTCCGCCGCGAAGCTCGCGATCGGCGTCTCCGCGACGATCGTCGCGGACCCGGGCCGTGGGCAAGGTGCCGCCGTCGTCGCAGGGCTCGACGCAGCGGTGGCCGCCGGCGCGCACGCGCCGTACCTCGTCGTCAACGCAGATCTGCCGTGCGTGACGCCGCGCGACGTCCTTGCGCTCTCCGGTGCGATCCCGGACCACGGGCTCGCGGTCGCACGTGCGACGGACGGTACGACGAACGCGCTCGCGCTCGCGTCGGCAGGGCTCTTCGCGCCCGTCTACGGGCCCGACAGCGCGGTGCGCTTCCTCGCCCTCGCGCCCTCGCGCGTCGTCGACGCCCCCAATCTGATCGATGACGTGGACACGGTCGCCGACCTCTTGCGTCTCGGGCAGCGGTTGGGGCCGCACACGCGCGAGCTGCTCGCACGCGTGCGCCTGGACGCGGCCGCATGAACGTGACCGTGCTCTCCGGCGGCGTCGGCGGCGCTCGGTTCCTTTTGGGCATGTCCTCGGTAGTCAATCTGGACAACATCACCATCGTAGGGAACGTGGCGGACGACATCGACGTGCTCGGCCTGCACGTGAGCCCCGACCTCGACAGCGT
Organism: Gaiellaceae bacterium; assembly: GCA_036501285.1. GTDB lineage: Bacteria > Actinomycetota > Thermoleophilia > Gaiellales > Gaiellaceae > PALSA-600. The sequence goes on along the minus strand of DASYAO010000020.1, from coordinate 4,261 downwards.
CCTCTATGCGCTCGCCGGGGTTTCCGACGCCGAACGCGGCTGGGGTCGCGCGCACGAGACCTGGAATGCTCTCGACACGGTCGCGACGCTCGGAGGCGAAAGCTGGTTCCGCCTCGGAGACCGCGATCTCGGACTACATCTCGTGCGCACCGAGCTCCTCCGCTCCGGCGAGCCGCTCTCCTCGGTGACTGCGCGCATCGTCACTGCGCTCGGGCTCGGCTGCCGGCTCATCCCTGCGACCGACGACCCCCTGCGGACGTTCGTCGAGACACCGGCGGGGACGTTCCCGTTCCAGACCTGGTTCGTCGCGCGCGGCCATCAAGACGAAGTCGACGCCGTTCACTACGCCGGCGCGCCTGATGCGCGGCCGGCGCCGGGCATTGTCGAGGCGATCGAACGCGCCGACGCGATCGTGATCACGCCGAGCAACCCGTACGTCTCGATCGGGCCGATCCTCGCGGTCGAGGCCGTCCGCACTGCGCTCGAGAACCGCAAGGTCCCCTGCGTCGCCGTCAGTCCACTCATCGGCGGTAGGGCGGTGAAGGGCCCGGCTGACCGGATGCTCGCGCGGATGGCGGGCGGGACGACCCCCTTGCATGTCGCCGGCTGCTACGAGGGCCTGATCGACGTGCTCGTCTTCGACGAGCAGGATGCCCCCGCCGAGCTTCCCGCCGGGGTGCGTGGAGTCGCTACGAGCACGCTGATGTCCGGCAAGGAGGCGAGTCACCGGCTCGCGCAGGCCGTGCTCGGCGCGGCCGGAGCGCTTGCGTGAGAATCGCCGTCCTCGGCGGAACGGGGAGCTTCGGTATGGCGCTCGCTGCGAGGCTTATCGAGCTGGGAGAGGATGACGTTGTGATCGGTTCGCGCGACGAGTCGCGCGCGAAGTCAGCCGCAGCGGAACTCGGTGGTCGCGCGAGCGGCGCTACAAATGACGACGCGGTTGGCGGCGTCGATCTCGCGGTGCTCGCAGTCAAAGCGGACGCGGCGCTCGATACGGCGCGCGGTGTCGCTCTTGCACTCGGAACGACGCCGCTGCTCTCGGTCGCAACGGAGCTCACGTTTGCGAAGGATGGTGTCCGTCCGGACGCCAATGCACGGTCGCTGGCCGAGCGCATTCAAGATGTGGTCGGTGCGCCCGTCGTGGCCGGGCTGCATTCGATCGCAGCCTCGAATCTCGCGGCGCACTCGCCGGATGAGGACGCGCTCGTCTGCGGCGACGATGCGGCGGCGAAGGCGCTCGCGCTCGAGTTCGCGGGCAAGCTCGTCTCCGGCCGCGCGCTGGATGCCGGCCCGCTCGCCGGCGCACGAACGCTCGAAGGCCTGACCGCGACGATCGTCAATCTGAACAAGCGCTACAAGGCGCACGCCGGCGTGCGCATCACCGGCGTCGGCCCGTGATCTCGATCATCCCCGTCGTCGGCCTTCCCGAGATCGGCGAAGGGGACGATCTCGGTGCGCTGATCGCTGAGCATGCGCAACTGGAGGACGGCGATGTCGTGGTCGTCGCGCAGAAGGTCGTCTCGAAGGCGGAGGGGCGCGTCGTCGCGCTGGGCGATGTCGAGGCGTCGGAGCGTGCGCGCGAACTCGCGGGCTCCTGGTGCGATCCGCGCGAGACGGAGGTGATCCTGAGCGAGACGAAGCGCATCGTCCGCAATCGCAACTCACTCGTGATTGCCGAGACCGAGCACGGGTTCGTCTGCGCCTCGGCGGGCGTCGACCACTCGAACGCACCGGGGCCGAACACGCTCGTACTGCTGCCGGTCGATCCGGACGCGAGCGCGCAAGACATCCGCGATTCAATCGCTGCTCACGGAACGAGCGTCGCAGTCCTCGTCACCGACTCGTTCGGCCGTCCGTTTCGCAAGGGGACGACAGACGTCGCGATCGGCGTCGCCGGGCTCGACCCGCTACGCGACCTGCGCGGGACGCCGGACCAGCGCGGCATCAAGCTTCGCTCGACGCAGGTCGCGTTCGCCGACGAGCTCGCTGCCGCGGCAAACCTGATCCGGACGTCGAAGGCAGACGGGCTTCCGGTCGTGGTCGTCCGCGGCGTCTCGCATGAAGGCGACGGCTCCGGGCAGGAGCTCGTGATGCCGCCCGAGCGCGATCTGTTCCGCTGACGCGGCGCGGCTGCGCCGCGCCTAGTCGACGAACTCGTCGGCGACCGACAGCGCGTCGTCGAGGGTCGCGATTCCCTCGTCGAGCTCCTCGCGCGTGATCGTCAGCGGCGGGCAGACCATGACGACGTTCCAGTGCGTCATCAGATAGAGACCCTTGTCGAGTGCGCGCTTCGCCATCGTTGCGACGGGCTTCGCCGCCTCGCCGGCGCCGTTGAACGGCACGAGCGGCTCGCGCGTCTCGCGGTTCTTGACGAGCTCGAGGCCCCAGAAGCAGCCGAGCCCGCGCACCTCGCCGATCGACGGATGCTTCTCCGCGAGCTTTCCGAGCTCGGCGCGGAACACGTCGCCCATCGCTGCCGCGTTTTCGACAATGCCCTCTTCCTGGAACGCCTCGATCGACGCGACCGCCGATGCGCACGCGAGCGGATGGCCGGAGTAGGTGAGGCCGCCCGCGAAGAACTTGTCGCGCACCCAGTCGGCGATCTCCTGCCGCACGACCATCGCGCCGAGCGGGACGTAACCGGAGTTGATCCCCTTCGCGAGCGTGAGGATGTCGGGCACGACATTCCAGTTGTCGACGGCGAACCACTTGCCGGTGCGGCCGAAGCCCGCCATCACCTCGTCGCAGATCAGCAGGATCCCGTGGCGATCGCAGACCTCGCGGATCGACTGCAGGTAGCCGTCGGGCGGCGGGATGATCCCGTTCGTGCCGGTGACGGTCTCGACCAGGACGGCCGCAACCGTGTGCGCACCCTCGTACTGGAGGATCTCTTCGAGATGCGGCGCACCCGTGCAGACCGGACACGGGTCGGGATGGCCCGCGGGGCAGCGGTAGGTGTACGGGTCGAACATCCGCACGACGCCGGGGATGCCGGGCTCGGCCGGCCAGCGGCGCGGATCGCCGGTGAGCGTGATCGAACCGCCGGTCGCGCCGTGGTAGGAGCGGTAGCGGACGATGATCTTGTTGCGCCCGGTGTACCAGCGCGCAAGCTTGATCGCGTTCTCGTTCGCCTCGGTGCCGCCGTTCGTGAAGAACGACATCGAGAGGTCGCCGGGAGTCACCTCCGCGAGCAGCTTCCCGAGGCGCGAGCGCGACTCGGTCGCCATCGGCGGCCCGATCGTCGCAAGCGTCTCTGCTTGCTCCTTGATCGCCGCTACGACCTTCGGATGTCCGTACCCGATAGAGACATTGACGAGCTGCGAGGCGAAGTCGAGGTAGCGCTTGCCGTCGTAATCCCAGAAATACCGGCCTTCTGCGCCGGCGACGGCGATCGGGTTGATCGCGTCCTGCACGGACCACGAGTAGAGGACGTGCTTCTTCGCGTCTTCGACGATCTGCTTTCCCAGCGCTGAGTTCTGCTCGACGGTCGCCATGGACTCGATCCTACAAGCGGTCGCGCAGCAGCTGGACGGTCCCGAGCCGGCGGAAGCCGAGGCGCTCGAGAATCGGCGCTGACATCGGGCCTGCCGCGACGACGAGTCGCGGGACGCCGCGCTCGACCGCGCCGCGCCAGCGCGCATGAACGAGCGACGTGTAGACGCCGCGTCCTCGCGCAGCCGGCAGCGTCGCGCCGCCGAGCAGGAGCCCCGCTGACGGCGTGAACACGGCCCGGCCGAAGCCCACGGGCTCGCCGTCGAGCTCGGCGAGGTACGTGCTCTGACGGCCGTCCGCGACGATCACCGGCCACGCCTCGCGTGCCGCAACGCGCCGCTCGGCGCGCTCGGCCCCGTCGACGTCGAAGGCCGCCCAGTCGATCTCGAGCGCCGCGAGGTAGTCCTCCGCCGTTTGGACGCGGCGGACGTCGACGGTCGGCTCGCCTGCTGGTCGAGAGTCGGTCGCGAGCGTCGTCAGCTGCGCGGGGTCGTCGTCGGCAAGCCCGAGCGCGCGAAGGCGGTCGGAGAGGTCTGCAGGCTGCGAGCGCTCGCCGGCCCACCACCTAACTTCGTCGAGGCCGCGCGCGCGAACGATTGCGCGCACGTCTTCCACCGCCTGCTCGACGGCTTCGGCGGTGAGCCGAACCCGGTTTACCCACACTGAACGCCCGTAGCTGACGACGCAGTAGCCGTCGCCGAGAACGACGTCGTGTTTCGGCTCCGGAGGCAGCCAAAGACCTGGTTCTTCCGCGAGCTCGAGCAACGTC
>DASYAO010000019.1:0-12799 GCA_036501285.1 Gaiellaceae bacterium | reverse complement strand
CTCGGACAAGCTCGCACTCGCGGCCGCAGGCGCGAAGGTTGTCGGGCCCGAGGAAGCACCGGCGCTGCACGCGATGGTCGAGCGGCTGTGCGCGATGGCCGACCTGCCGAAGCCGAAGGTCGCGATCATGGACACTCCGATTCCGAACGCCTTCGCGACCGGCCGCTCGCCGAAGCACGCCGCGGTCTGCGTCACCACCGGCCTCTGGCAACGGCTCGACGAGAAGGAGACCGAGGGCGTGCTCGCGCACGAGCTCTCCCATATCGCGAATCGCGACGTGCTCGTGATGACCGTGGCGAGCTTCTTCGCGATGCTCGCGGCGATGCTGACCCGCTTCGGCCTCTATGCCGGCATGTTCGGCGGGTTCGGGGGCGGGAACCGGAACAGCAACAACAACAACGGCCTGCCGGTCTGGATCGTCGTGCTCCTCGTCTCGATCGTCGTTTACGCGATCAGCTTCATCCTGATCCGCACGATCTCGCGCTACCGCGAGTTCGCGGCAGACCGCGGCTCGGCGCTGATCACCGGGGCGCCGGAGTACCTGATGAGCGCGCTCCAGAAGATCTCGTCGCAGATGACGCTCATCCCCAACCAGGACCTGCGCAAGGTCGAGGGGATGAACGCGTACTTCATCATGCCGGCGAGGGTGAAGTCGGCGACTGCCGAGCTCTTCATGGACCATCCGCCGCTCGAGAAGCGCCTCGCTGCGCTCGCCGAGATCGCGCGCCAGATGGGCCGTCCGGTTCAGTAGGAGGGCTAAGCCCTCCTACTCAGATCCGGCCGAGCTGCTTCTCCCACCAGCTTTCTTCATCGTTCCTCGCCGGCTTGAAGTAAGCGGCGGGGACGCGCGGAAGCGCGGCCGCCAGCTCTGCGCGTCGTAGCGCTTCCTCGCGTCGCCTGAGCTCCAGCTCGCGGATTGCGAACTCGAACTCCCGCCGATTGTCAGGTCCCACCTGCATGCGGCATCAGCTCCCCCATAACGGATCTTGAGCGGGCCGCACGCCCGGATGGTTAGTCAGGCTGTACATCGGCCGCTTCCGGCGCCCCGCCATCGCTGAAATCAGGGATTCGCACGGCGTGCGCCGGGCCAGCTAGGGTGCCGCCGTGGGGCTGACCGACGTTCTCTTCGGCCGGAAGAAACTGAAAGGCCCGAACGAGGACACCCTCTTCGCTCTGACGACCGCCTGCGTGACGCTGCAGACGGAGCTCGGCCTGAGGACGGCCGGCGTCGGTGCGGTCACCTACAAGACGATGTCCTCCGGCGACTTCACGCGCGTCGACAACGATGCCGACGCGCTCGTCCGCGACGCGGCGCGCTCGTCGGGCGGCGAGGTCGAGCGCAAGACCGACAGTTTCGGCTTCGAGTGGGTGATCATCCACGACAAGGACATCGAGGACCAGGTGACCGCGGTCTACGCGGTCGCGAGCGAGCTCACCGAACAGGGCTTCGGCGGCCAGCTGCTCGCGGCGCCGTTCCGGTTCGACGGCGGCGCGCATCCGGTCTACTGGATCTACGGCTTCAAGCGCGGCAAGTGGTGGCCGTTCATTCCGACCGGCGACGGCCAGAACCGCGACAACGCGACCGAGCTCGAGCTGAAGGCAAAGCTCGAGCCCGAGCTCCCGATCGAGCCCGATCTCACCCGCTGGCTGGGACTGTTCGACGCTCCGATCTAGGTCGGCGGCTCGAGGAACCTCGTCGCGCGTCCTGCCGGCTCGTGGCCGTGCTCGGCGCGAATGTCGACGGCGCTGTACACCGCGGTCGCGCTCACAGCACCACCCGCGATGAGAAACGCGAGCCGCGTGCCTCCGAGGTCCGCGAGCCAGCCCGAGAGCAGACTGCCGATCGGGCTCAACCCACCGAACACCATCAGGTAAAGGCTGACGACGCGGCCGCGCAGCGCGTCGGGCGACCCGACCTGCAACATCGCCTGGCTCGTCGCGGTCCAGATCGAAAAGGCTGCCCCGCCGACAACGAGCAGCGCTCCCGCCGACCACACCGACTGGAAGATCCCGAGCGCGAGAAGCGCGATGCCGAACGCGCCGAGCGAAATGAGCGAGCGACGCCAGCGCGGCCGCTCCGCCGATGCAGCATAGAGCGCGCCCGCGAGAGCGCCGATTCCGAAGCACCCGAAGAGGACGCCGAGTGTGTGCGGACCCGAGTGCAGCGTCTTCACGGTCATCACCGGGATCAGCACGCGCACGTTGAAACCGACGATCGCGACGACTCCGACGCCAACGATGACGAGACGCAGCCCGCGGCGATGGCGCACGAACGACAGCCCTTCGCGGATCGCGGCGAGCCCGCGCGGACGCCCTTCACCTCGATCCAGGGAATACAACTCGGTGACCCGCATCAGAGCGAGCGCGAGCAGTACCGCGAGGAACGAGATCGCGTTCACGGCAAAGCACCAGCCGACGCCGGCCGCAGCGATCACGACGCCGCCGACCGCTGGACCGACAACGCGTCCGGCGCTGAAGAGACTCGAGTTCAAAGCGACCGCATTTGGCAGCTCCTCACGGCCGACCAGCCGGAACATCAGCGTCTGCCGGTTCGGTGAGTCGAACACCACCGCCGCGCCGCCGAGCACGGCAAGGGCGTAGACGAAGCCGAGCGACCCGTGCAGGAACGTCTCGGCGGCGAGTGCGGCTGCGACACACATCGATGCCGCCTGCGTCAGCATCAGCATCAGCCTGTTGTCGAAACGGTCTGCGAGCACTCCGGCCCACAAACCGAACACTGAGAACGGCACGTAGCGGCAGAAGAGCAACAGCCCGACCTGCACCGACGAGTGGGTGCGCTCCAGGACGAGCCACGGCAGCGCGGTGTCCTGCATCCACGTGCCGCTGAGCGAAACAAGCTGTCCGGCGAAGTACAGCCGGTAGTTGCGATGTTTCCGAAGGCTCGCGAAAGTCCGGCCGAGACCCGCTGTTACGAGCTGATCTCCTTCGGCTGCTCGTCGCCGCTGCCGACCTCGGCCTTCAGCTTGGCGAGCTCGTCGTCGACCTGCCCGCTCTGCGAGATCTGCTTGAGCTGCCGGTCGATGTCGTCGTCGTTCGACGTGAAGTCCTGGAGCGCGCCTGACGTTGTGAGCTCGTCGACCGCGGCTGCGCGCGCCTGCAGCTGCTGGGTCTTGTCCTTCGCGCGCTCGACCGCGAGACCGACGTCCTCCATGTGCTGGCCGATGCCGGTCGCAGCCTCGCCGATCTTCACCTGCGCCTCGGCGGCCGAGTACTGCGCCTTGATCACTTCCTTCTGCGTGCGGAAGGACTCGATCCTCGAGGACAGCGTCTGCTCGCCTTCGACGAGCTTCTGCTGCTGCGCCTCGAGCTGCTGGCCCTGCTGCATGATCGACTCGAGCTGCCCCTGGACCGCCGCCTTGCGTGTGAGCGCCTCGCGCGCGAGATCCTCGCGATTCGCCTTCACGGCGTCGCGCGCCTGGCCGTCGAGCTTGTCGACCTGCTGCTGCATCGAGGTGTACTGCAGTTCGAGCCGCTTCTTCGCAGTCGCGACGTCGGCGATGCCGCGCTTCACGTTCTGGAGCTGACGCAGCTGCTCTTCGTAGGAGTAGTCGAGCGTCTCCGAGGGGTTCTCGGCGCGGTTCAGCAGCGATGAGATCTTCGCCTTCAGGATCGTCATCGCTCGCCCAGTCAAGCCCGGCATGTGTCCTCCCGTGTGCGCGTTGGTACTCGCTAGCCTACCGCCCGTGCTGCTGACGAGAAGCATGCACCCCAGGTATCTGTCGAACGCCTTCGTGGTCGGCGAAAGGCGGGGCGGGCCCGGGGTCTTCATCGATACCGGCGCCCCGATCGCGCCCCTGATCCAGTTCGCGAGCGCCCAGGGTCTGCGGCTGACGCACGTCCTCCGCACCCACTCCCATTCCGACCACGTCGAGCACGAGGACGAGCTCGACCTGCCGGTGATGACGACCTCGTTCGAGACGGGCGGCCTGAAGATCGAGGCGATCCCGACACCCGGCCACTCGGACGACATGGTCTGTTTCGTGATCAGGGACGCGACCGGAGACGAGCTCGTCGCCTCCGGGGACACGCTGTTCAAGGACTCGGTCGGCGGCGGCGACTTCGAGCTGGTGAAGACCGCAGTGATGGACGTGTACATGGAGATGCCGATCGACCGGCGCGTACTGCCCGGCCACGCCGACATCACCTCGATCGGCCGCGAGCGCGAGCAGAACCCGTTCGTGCGTATCTGGCGCGGCGTCGATCCCGAAGGGACCGAGCGCGTGCAGGTCCGCGGCCGCGAGGCGACGCTGATCGTCTGGAGCCCGGACTACGACGGCAAGGGCAAGGCGTGGGTGCGCTTCGAAGACGGCGAGGACGCGATCGTCGGCGGCTCGTCGGTCGAGCGTGAGCCGTGATGGACATCCTCCGCCCCGAGCTCGAGGAGTACACGCAACGACTGACGACGCCACACGACGCGCTGCTCGCGGAGCTCTCCGAGGAGACGGCGCGCGAGCTCGGCTCCGAACAGATGCTCACCGGCCCCGTGGCCGGCCGCTTCCTCGAGCTGCTCGTCTGGTTCGGGCAGCCGCGGCGGGTGTTGGAGATCGGGACGTTCAGCGGCCACTCGGCGCTCTCAATGGCGGCGGCGCTCCCGGACGGCGGGCGCATCGACACCTGCGAGCTCGATCCAGCGCGCGCGGCCGTCGCGCAACGCTACTTCGACCAGAGCCCGCACGGCTCGAAGATCGCGCTCCACCTCGGCCCCGCGCTCGACACGATCGCCCGCCTCGACGGCGAGTTCGACTTCGTCTTCATCGACGCCGACAAGGAGGGTTACATCGGTTACTACGAAGCCGCGCTGCCGCGCCTTTCACCGCGAGGCCTGATCGCCGCCGACAACACGCTCTGGAGCGGCCGAGTGCTCGAGGGCGAGGGGCCGATCGTCGCCTTCAATGAGCACGTCGCCGCCGACCCACGCTCGGTGCAGGCACTTCTCAGCGTGCGCGACGGGATGACACTGATCCGGCGGGCCTGAACGGCCACGTCCAGCCGCTCACAGTTTCTTAACTGCACCTCGTCCCGGACGATGTTGGGTTAAGAAGCCACGTCCGAAAAGGACAGTAGGTTGTCGCGGTGCGCCTGCTCGTCGCCCGCTGCGAGGTCACCTACACCGGCCGGCTGAACGCCTACTTGCCCGAATCGACGCGCCTGCTGATGATCAAGGCGGACGGCTCCGTCCTCGTGCACGCCGATGCCGGTGGATTCAGGCCATTGAATTGGATGACGCCGCCGACCGTGATCGAAGAGGGAGACGGCACGATCGTCGTCCGCAAGCGCTCGGGCCGCACCGAGGACCGGCTCGAGATCCGCCTGCACGAAGTGCTCTCCGACATCGAGCACGAGATGGGCGAGGCGGCGCCGCTCGAGAAGGACGGCGTCGAGCGCGATCTACAAGAGGCGCTCGCCGCACTGCCGCAGACGCTCGAGCCCGGACTTCGGCTCGACCGGCGCGAGTGGCCGACGGACGTCGGCCCGGTCGACCTGATGTGCCGCGACGCGGGTGACGGCTGGGTCGCTGTCGAGATCAAGAGGATCGCGACGATCGACGCGGTCGAACAACTCTCGCGCTATCTCGACTGCATCCGCGTCGACCCTGCAAAGGCGGACTGCCGCGGGATCCTCGCGGCGCAGGTCGTAAAGCCGCAGGCGGCGACACTCGCCGAGGCGCGTGGGATTCGCTGCGTCGAGGTCGACCTCGCGGTGCTTCGTGGCGAACGCGAGCCCGAGCTGACCCTGTTTGCCGCGTAGTTCCGCGCTAAACTGAGGCCTCCGCGGGGCTATAGCTCAGTTGGGAGAGCGCCTGGATCGCACCCAGGAGGTCGCCAGTTCGAATCTGGCTAGCTCCATCGCATTCGGCGAGCTTGCCGGGGTTAAGCCTGTGGCGTTCTTCGCGCGCTGTTTTCCTTTGCCTCACCACGGAAAGAGAAGCTCAGCCGTGGGAGGCAACCTTGGGGTTTGAGCAGTATCACGAGCCGGCGGGAGAGCTGTCGGACGAGGGACGGACATTCGCGCGGATGATCGCTTCGCTGACAGAAGAGGCCGAAGCGATCGGTTGGTACCAGCAACGGATTTCGCTGGAAACGGATGAGCAGGCGCGCGCGATCATGGCCGACGCCCAGAGCGAAGAGTTCAAGCACTTCGGAATGGACCTCGAGTTCCTTCTGCGGAGAACGCCGAAGTGGCGCGTGGCTCTGCAGAACATCCTCTTCAGCGACGGCGACATCGTCGAGGCGGGCGAACGAGGCGAAGATGCGGAAGAAAATGCGTAGCGGCTGTTTCCAGGTACGCGCTCGCGATTCGTTCTGATTCTGCAGGCATCCATAATGCGTCCGTGACGCCCGAGCAGCACGAGGTCCGAGAGCTCGTGCGCACGCTGGCCCGCGAGCGCATCGCCCCGCGCGCTGCGGAGATCGACAGGACGGCGGAGTTCCCGTGGGACGTCGTCGAGCTCTTCCGCGAGAACGGGATCTTCGGCGTGATGTTCGACGAGGCCTACGGCGGCGTCGGCGCGAGCGCGCTGATGACGCTCGTCGCGATCGAGGAGGTCTCGAAGGTCTGCGCGACAAGCGGGCTCATCCTCGCTGTGCAGGAGCTCGGCTCGCTCGGGATCAAGCTCGCAGGCAGCGGCGAGCAGAAGCAGCGGTTCCTGCCGAAGCTCGCATCGGGCGAATGGCTCGCCGCGTACGCGCTGACCGAGGCCGGGTCGGGATCCGACAGCGCCGCGCTCGCGACCGAGGCACGGCGCGACGGCGACGACTACGTCCTCAACGGCTCGAAGCGCTTCATCACGAACGCCGGCGTCGCGCAGGTCTACGTCTGCTTCGCCCGAACCGGCGAGCCGTCGGGCCACGACGCGATCTCGGCCTTCGTCGTCGAGGCGGACACGCCCGGCTTCGAGGTCGGCCGGATCGAGCCGAAGATGGGGATCAAGGGCTCGACGACCGGCGAGCTCTTCTTCAACAGCTGCCGTGTGCCGGCCGCGAACCTGCTCGGCGCCGAAGGCGATGGGTTCCCGCTCGCGATGCGCGTCCTCGACCGCTCGCGGCCCGGCATCGGAGCGCAGGGTCTCGGCATCGCGCAGGGCGCGACCGACTTCGCGCTCGACTACGCGCGCGCGCGCGAGACCTTTGGCAAGCCGATCGGCCGCCACCAGCTCGTCGCCGGCATGCTCGCCGACATGCAGACGCGCTGCGAGGCGGCGCGAGGCCTCCTCTACCGCTGCGGCGAGATGATCGACTCCGGCGCCGACGGACCCGAGCTGACGAAGCTCTCGGCGATGGCGAAGCTCTTCTGCACCGACACCGCGATGGCGGTGACGACCGACGCCGTGCAGGTGCTCGGCGGCTACGGCTACATCCAGGAATATCCGGTCGAGCGGATGATGCGCGACGCGAAGATCACGCAGATCTACGAGGGAACGAACCAGATCCAGCGACTCGTGATCGCGCGCGAGCTCCTGCGCGACGACTGACGCTCAGGTGTCGTAGTCGTAGAAGCCGCGACCGCTCTTGCGGCCGAGACGTCCCTCGGCAACCATCGCGACAAGTCGCGCCGGCGGCTCGAATCGCGGCTCCGGCTGCCGCGCGTTCAGCGACTCGCTCGCGTGCACGTGGACGTCGAGACCGACGAGGTCGAGCAGCTCGCACGGGCCCATCGGCCAGCCGGCACCCGCCTTCATCGCCGTGTCGAGATCCTGCGGCGACACGTTCGCCTCGTCGAGCACGCGCACGCAGTCGTTCAGCAGCGGGATCAGCACGCGGTTGACGACAAAGGCAGGTGTGTCGTTGCACCGGACGACCTCCTTGCCGAACCGCTCGGCGAGGCCGGCCGCGATCTCGACCGCCTGGTCACTCGACGCGGGCGCGCGCACGACCTCGACGAGCGGCATCAGCGGCGCCGGGTTGAAGAAGTGCATGCCGACGACGCGCTCCGGCGTCCGCACCGCCTCGGCGATCTCGGCGACCGAGAGCGCCGACGTGTTCGTTGCCAGGACGGCATCGCCACGACAAGTCTCCTCGAGCCGCCTGAAGACCTCCCGCTTCGGCTCGAGCTCTTCGACCACGGCCTCGACGACGACGTCGCAGCCGGCCAGCGCGCCGATGTCCGTTGTCACGTGGAGGCGGCCGACTGCCGCGTCGCGCTCGCCCGGATCGAGCTTGCTCTTCTCAACCTTGCGGGTGAGGAAGTGCTCGATCCGCCCCCGCGCTCGCTGCCCGAGCTCGGCCGACATCTCGCAGCCGACGGTCTCGATCCCGGCCTCGATCGAGAGCTGCGCGATCCCGGCGCCCATCGCGCCGAGACCGACAACCCCCACGCGCGTGACCTCCATGGCGGCCGATTATCGCCGCCCGAGGTCATGCCCGGATGTTAGGCTCCGCTAACTAATCTTTCCCGGGGAGGATCTTCGTGAAGGCACGGCTTTTCGCAGAGGAAAACAGGAAGTGGTGGACGCTCGGAGCGGTCTCGTTCGGGCTGTTCATGATCATGCTCGACAACACGATCGTGAACGTCGCGCTGCCGTCGATCCAGCGCTCGCTCGGTCTCAAGGTCTCCGAGCTCGAGTGGGTCGTGGCGGGTTACGCGCTCACGTTCGGTGCGCTGATGCTCACGGGCGGCAAGCTGGCCGACCTGTTCGGACGGCGGTTGATCTTCGTCGTCGGTCTCGTCGTCTTCACCGCCTCGTCGCTTGCCTGCGGGCTTGCCGGCGGAGCGGACGTGCTGATCGCCGCGCGTGTCGTGCAGGGCCTCGGCGCCGCCATGATGAATCCGGCGACGCTCTCGATCATCACCGTTACGTTCCCGCCGAGACAGCGCGGCACGGCAATCGGGGTCTGGGCCGGCGTCTCTGCACTCGCACTCGCAATCGGGCCGCTCGTCGGCGGCGTGATCACCGAGCGCATCAACTGGAACTGGATCTTCTTCATCAACGTGCCGATCGGCATCATCGGCGTCTTCGCGGCCTTCGCGTTCATCGACGAGTCGCGCGACACTTCGCTCCACCAGCGGCCGGACGTACCGGGTCTCTTGTCCGCGACGGTCGCGCTCTTCGCGCTCAGCTACTCACTGATCGAGGCGAACAACTACGGCTGGACGTCGGGCCGGATCATCGCCGGGTTCGTCGTCGCGGCAATCGCGATGGCCGCATTCCTGCTGCTCGAAGCACGCCAGCGCCTGCCGATGCTGGAGCTCAGCCTCTTCCGCAACCGCGGCTTCAGCGGCGCGAACACCGTGATGCTGCTCGTCGGGCTCGCGATGTTCGGCGTGTTCTTCTACATCTCGCTCTACCTGCAGCAGGTGCTCGGCTATTCGCCGACGCAGGCTGGCGCGAGCTTCCTGCCGTGGACGGGCTTGATCATCCTGATCGCACCCGTGGCGGGGAAGCTCTCCGACAGAATCGGCCCTCGCCCGCTCGTGACTTCGGGTCTGGTGGCGCTCGCCGCTGCGCTCGTCTGGTTCGCCCAGCTCGGCGTCCACGAGAGCTTCTGGCCGCTGCTGCCCGGGATGCTGCTCGGCGGCGTCGGCATGGCGCTCGCCATGGCCCCGACGACGGCAGCCGCGATGAGCTCGGTGCAACCGGAGAAGGCCGGAGTCGGCTCTGCGGTGCTGAACAGCATGCGGCAGGTCGGCGGCTCGCTCGGGATCGCGATCATGGGCGCGATCGTCGCGTCCGGCGTCTCCAACGGCCTCAGCGCCGGCGAGCCGCGTAAGGTTGCCTTCGTCCACGGCTTGCATCACAGCCTGTACACGGCCGCCGGGATCGTCGCAGTCGGCGTGGTGATCGCCGCGACGACACTCCAGCACGCACGTCACCGTCAGCCTGCGGCCGAGTTCGCCGAAGCGGCGTGAACGCAATTCGTACTCGCCTGCCGGCGCACGAGCGCCGGCAGGCGGTGCTCGATGCCGCCACCCGCGTCTTCGCGCGCTCGTCGTACCGCGGCGCGACGACGGCGGAGATCGCACGCGAGGCGTCGATCACCGAGCCGATCCTCTACCGCCACTTCGGGTCGAAGCGCGATCTCTATCTCGCGTGCCTCGACGAGGCATGGCGCACGTTCCAAGCACTGTCGGAGAAGGCACTCGCCGAGGACCCGGCCGGCTGCCTCGGCGCAATCGGCGACGCCTACCTCGCGAAGCGCGCGCGTATCCGCATCGTCGACCTCTGGATCCAGGCGCTGACAGAAGCGGCCGACGACGCGGTGATCGCGAAGGCCGTGCGCCGGCAGATGCGCGAGGTGCACGCGTTCATGGCGGACGTGATCGAGCACGGCCAGGAGCAGGGAACCGTGAACGCAGACCGCGATCCCGTTGCAGAAGCATGGGTCTTCATCGCAAGCGGACTGCTCGTGACGATCGACCACCGCCTCGGGGGCCTGCTCGGACCGGACCTCGAGCGAGTGCGCGCCTCGCGGCGCGAGTGGATGCTGAACCCGACCTAGGTCAGCGTGTACTCGGGGCCGGAGCCGCCTTCGGGCGGCGTCAGCCTGCCGCCCTTCGCAGTGATCGCGCCGCACTGCACGCAGTTCGAGGAACTGACGATGACCTCGACGCGACCGTCGGTCGCCTCCCCCACCTCGTAGACCTGCGCAGGACACATGTTCTTCCAGAGCTCGGCGAGCTCGGACGGCACATGCGTCTGCACCTTGATGTGATTCGGCTGGTCCTCGCGCGTGCGGTTCCCCGAGAGGAAGACGGACGACAGCTTGTCGAAGGTCAGCTTCCCGTCAGGAGCCGGATACGCAGGCGCGCCGTTCGCGCGTAACGGCTGTTCCGCATCCCGCTCCGTCGCGGCGTCACCCGACGGCAGCTTTCCCTTCGTCAGCGTGGCGACGCCGGCGAGCGCGGAGCCGACCCAGAAGCCGCGGCCGAAGCCCTGGCGCATGTTGCGCACCTCGCGCAGGTCGGGCCACACGAACGACTCGCGCAAAGACGCGTCGTACGACTCGAGACTCTCGCCGTCCGTGAGCTGGCGCCACGCGGCTTCGGCCGCGAGCCGACCGGACTCGATCGCGTAGTGGATCCCCTTGAGTGCTGCGACGTTGACGAGACCGGCGCCGTCGCCGCAGAGGAGCAGCCCGGGCGCGTGTAGCTTCTGCGGCACCGCGACGAGACCGCCTTCCGGAATCGTCTTCGCGCCCCACTGCACGCGCTCGCCGCCTTCGAGGATGCCGCGCACGCGCGAATGCGTCTTCAGCTCCTGCAGCAGATCGTGCACCGACAGATGAGGATCGCTGTAGTCGAGCCCGACCACGAGCCCGATCGACACCATCCCTTCGCCGAGCGGATAGATGAACGACCCGCCGAACTCCCGGTAGCGACGCGCGGAACGAAGCGGCCAGCCCATCGTGT
Organism: Gaiellaceae bacterium; assembly: GCA_036501285.1. Lineage (GTDB taxonomy): Bacteria > Actinomycetota > Thermoleophilia > Gaiellales > Gaiellaceae > PALSA-600. Next base: position 1,432 of record DASYAO010000019.1, on the reverse strand, counting down.
GAATGACACGGTCGAGCGGCCGCGCGACCTTCCAGATCTCCTTCACGCCGAGCGCCCACACCTGCGGCTGCGCGGACGCGAGCCCGAGCTGCGAGAGCGCCGCCGTCGTCAGGTGCCCCTGCGTCCCTTCGGCGAGGATCGTCAAGCGGGCGCGGACGTCGGCGCCGGGCTCGAAGCGCGCCGTCGGCGAGCCGTCGCGTGCCTGCCCCTTCGCCCCGGTGCGGATGCCCACGACCGTCTCGCCCTCGACGAGGAGCTGCTGCGCGTCGGTCTCGGGCAGGAGCATCGCGCCGCCTGCCTCCGCCTCGCCCGCGAGCCAGCGGCCGAGCTCCGAGAGCGAGACGACGATGTTCCCCTCGTTGCGCATCGTCGGCGGCGGCGGGATCCGCAAAGCACGACGCCGCGTCAGCAAGTACACCGACTCGCGCTCGACACGTCCGTACGACGGCATCTCCCCGAGTCGACCGGGAAGAAGCGTCTCGAGCGAGCGCGGATTCACGACGGCACCCGAGAGCAGGTGGGCGCCGGGCGAGCGCCCCTTGTCCAGCACGACGACCCGGCCTTCGCTTGCGCCGAGCTGGCCGAGCCGGATCGCCGCCGCAAGCCCCGCCGGGCCGGCGCCGACGATAGCGACGTCCACCTCGATCGGATCCGAATCCGACGGCTTGGCGAACGCCTCGTCATCCGACCACGGCGGCGGGAAGTCGCTCGGGCGCAGCTCGCTCACAGACGGAAGAATGCCTCGATGTCCACGCCCGACGACACCGCTGCCCTTCGCAGCAACATCCGCCTGCTCGGGGAGACGCTCGGACTCGTGCTCGTCGAGCAGGAGGGCAGGTGGCTGCTCGGGCTCGAAGAGCGCGCGCGGCGGCTCGCGCTCGCCGGGCGGCGTGGGTCCGAGGAGGCGATCGAACAGCTCGTCGCCTTCGCGAAGACGCTCGAGCTCGACCATCAGGGGCTCGTCCTGCGCGCGTTCGGCGTCTACTTCCAGCTCGCGAACATCGCCGAGCAGCACCATCGCATCCGGCGTCGCCGGGCCTACGAGCGCGAGGGTCGCACCGCGCCGGAATCGCTCGCCGATGCCGAGGAACGTCTCGGCAGCCTCGACGAGGCCTCGCGGCATGCGTCTGTCGAGCTCGTGCTCACGTCGCATCCGACGGAGTCGACAAGACGCACGGTTCTTCGCGTGCACCGGCGCATCTCCGACCTGCTCGGCGAGCTCGACAACCCGGACCTGACCGCGCCGGCCTTCGAGCGCATCCGCGCAAAGTTGACCGAGGAGGTGACGATTCTCTGGCAGACCGACGAGGTCCGCTCGCGCCGGCCGCACGTCTACGACGAGATCCGGCACGGGCTGTGGTTCTTCGCGGAGACGCTCTGGCAGACGGCGCCGGACCTGCTCGGCGAGCTCCGCAGCCGCGCCCCGCACGCA
>DASYAO010000018.1:0-2655 GCA_036501285.1 Gaiellaceae bacterium | reverse complement strand
GCGTTGATCGAGTGGACCCACGACACGAAGGGAGCCTGAGATGAGCAAGGTCGGAAAGATCGCGTTCATGTTTCCGGGACAGGGCTCGTTCGACTCGGGCATGGGTCGCGAGATCGCGGAGGCCGAGCCGGTTGCGATGGCAGTCTTCGACGAAGGCAGCAAGGCATCGGGACTGGACTTGCGCATGCTCTGCTTCACGGGCTCGCATGACGAGCTGATGGAGACCGAGGTGCAGCAGCCGGCGCTTGTCACCACGAGCCTTGCGATCAACGCAGCGCTGCGCGCGCGCGGGATCGTGCCCGACTTCGTCGTCGGCCATTCGGTCGGCGAGCTCTCCGCGCTCGGCGCTGCCGGGGCGATGGGAGTCGTCGAGGCGATCGCGCTCGTGCGCGAGCGCGGGCTTGCAATGGCTGCGGCAGCGAAGGAACGGCCGGGGTCGATGGCCGCGATCCTCGGCCTCGCCGACGACGTCGTCGAGAAGCTCTGCGACAAGATTCACAACGTGTGGCCCGCGAACTACAACTGTCCGGGCCAGCTCGTGATCTCCGGCCAGACGGCTTCCGTCGACGAATGCTGCTCGGAGGCGCAGCGTGAAGGCGCGCGCCGCGCTGTGCGCCTGCGCGTCAGCGGCGCGTTCCACTCGCCGCTCGTTGCGCACGCCGCCGAGCGCCTGCGCCCCGCGATCGACCGCATCGAGTTCAAGAAGCCGACGGCGCACTTCATGTCGACGGTGACGGCGAAGCTCGAAGAGGCGAGCCGGTACCGCACGCTCCTTGTCGAGCAGCTGACGGCACCGGTCAGGTTCACGCAGGCGGCGCGCGAGCTGATCGGCCAGGGCGTCGAGACGTTCGTCGAGGTCGGGCCGGGCAACGTCCTCAGCGGTTTACTGAAGAGGATCGACAGCTCCGTCCGTGCGATTCCGGTCAACGACCTGCAATCCCTGGACGCGGCCGTTCAAGAGCTTGGCTGAGGCGCCGCTCGTCGACGCCGATCTCAGGACGCACGTGTCTCCCGTGCGTCCGTCTGCGCTGCGAACCTCGAACGCTTGAACGCCGAGCACGCATCCGAGGTCTTCTGCTCGCTCTCGGGCAAGACGGCGCTCGTCACCGGTGGCTCGCGGGGAATCGGGGCCGCAATCGTTCGCGAGCTCGCAGCTGCAGGCGCGAACATCGTCTTCGGCTATCGCAGCGGAGCCGACGAGGCGGCGGCGCTCGCGGCGGAGCTCGGCGCGCGGGCCGTGCAGGCCGATGTGTCCTCAGCAGAGGAGGCGGCGCGTCTCGTCGAGGAGGCCGGCGACATCGACGTGCTCGTCAACAACGCGGGACTGACGCGCGACGGGCTGCTCGCGCGGATGCCGGACGACGACTGGCGCGAGGTGATCGACACGAACCTGAGCTCCGTCTTCTACACCTGCCGTGCCGTGACGCGGCCGATGATGAAGAAGCGCGCCGGCGCGATCGTCAACGTCAGCTCGATCGTCGGCCTTCACGGCAACTGGGGTCAGTCGAACTACGCGGCGTCGAAAGCGGGAATCATCGGCTTCACGAAGTCGCTCGCGCGTGAGCTCGGGTCGCGCGGCGTGCGGGCGAATGTCGTTGCGCCCGGCTATGTCCAGACGCGGCTGACGGAAGTGATTCCCGACGACGCGAAAGGCCTGATGCTGCAGAACACGCCGCTGGGCCGCTTCGGCGAGCCGTCGGACGTCGCGCGGGCGGTACGTTTCCTGTGCTCCGACGAGGCCTCGTTCATCACGGGCGAGGTGCTGCTCGTCGACGGCGGATTGGGGATGTGACAATCGAAAACGGCAACGGGCGCAGGCGTGTCGTGATCACAGGGATCGGCATGCTCAGCCCGCTCGGCAACGACGTCGACACCTCGTGGCGCAACCTGCTCGCGGGCGAATCGGGTGTCGGCGAGATCACGCTCTTCGACCACGAGGGCTATCCCGTTCACTTCGCGTGCGAGCTGAAGGACTTCGACCCGACCGTGTGGATCGACCGCAAGGCGGCGCGGCGGATGGATCGCTTCGCGCAGATCGTGCTCGCCGCCGCACGCCAGGCGCACGAGGACTCCGGCCTCGACATCTCGGCCGATCCGGTGCGCGTGGGCGCCTCGATCGCGACCGGGATCGGCGGGCTTCGGTCGTTCCAGGACTGCTACGACGTGCTCAAGGAGCGCGGGCCGGATCGTGTCAACCCGTTCTCGATCCCCTGCATCATCCCGAACATGGGCGCGGGCTGGGTGTCGATCGAGCTCGGAACGAAAGGCCCTCTGATGAGCCAATGCACGGCGTGCGCCGCGTCGAACATGGCGATCGGCGACGCTCTCGACGAGATCAGGATGGGACGCGTCGACGCGATGTTCGCCGGCGGTACCGAGGCGCCGATCACGAAGGTCGGCATCGCCGGCTTCGACGCGATGCGCGCGCTCTCCCGTCGTAACGACGATCCGAAGCGTGCATCGCGTCCGTTCGACAACGGCCGCGACGGGCTCGTGATGGGCGAAGCTGCGGGTGTGCTCGTGCTCGAGGAGCTCGAGTTCGCGAAACGGCGCGGCGCGAAGATCTACGCCGAGGTGGTGGGTTACGGGATGTCGTCGGACGCAGCGCACATGACCGAGCCGGACCCGACCGGCGCGAGCCCCGCGCGCTCGATG
>DASYAO010000017.1:0-19227 GCA_036501285.1 Gaiellaceae bacterium | reverse complement strand
CCCGAATTCTGAGGATTACGCCTCGAGGCCGAGTTTTGCGAAGCGCGGCGGCAGCGAGACGGCCCGGCGCCACATGCCCCGCATCGGGTCGCCGGTGGTGCCGAGCCGGTTGCGCATCGTCTCGAGGGTGAAGGCGGCAGGCTCGACTTCTGCGACCTCGTCCCAGGCGAGCGGCGCCGAAACGCGCGCGTCGGAACTCGGGCGTACGGAGTACGCGGAGGCGATCGTGCGGTCGCGCGCGTTCTGGCCGAAGTCGACGAAGACGCCCCTGCGGTCGGCGACGCGCCACGTCGTCGTCGCGACCTCCTGGTCGCCGATCCGCCGCTCCACTTCTTCGGCGAGCGCCTTCGCGAACCGGCGCACGTCCGGGAACGGAAGCTCCGGCTTGATCGGCGCGAGGATGTGCAAGCCGGTCGCGCCCGACGTCTTCGGATACGACGCGAGCCCGAGCCCGTCCATCACCTCGCGCACGACGAGCGCGATCTCGCGGACGAACGGCCACTGCCCGTCGGCGCTCGGGTCGAGGTCGATCAGCAGGTAGTCGGGTTGCTCGAGCTCGGGCACGCGCGAGTGCCAGGTGTGGAGCTCGATGCAGCCCAGGTTCGCGACCCAGGCGAGCGCCGCGGCGTTGTCGACGATCGCGAACACCGTCGAATGGCCGCTCGGGAACGAGACGGGCACCTCGTCGACGTACTCGGGATGGTTCGCCGGCACGCGCTTCTGGTGGAAGAAGTCGGCGTCGACGCCGTTCGGGAAGCGCTTCATGTGGAACGGCCGGCGGCGTAGGTGGGGCAGCGCGCACTCGGCGACGGCGAGGTAGTAGTCGACGAGATCGCCCTTCGTCAATCCCCGTTCCGGGAAGAAGATCTTCTCGCGATTCGAGACCGCGACCTCGTAACGGCCGACCTTCATGGGGTAGGCTCGCAGGGTATGCGCGCGGCCCTGATCGCACTGATCGCCTGCCTCGGCGCGGTCGCGGCGACCACGAGCGCCGTCGCCGTAGCCCGGCCGCTCGCGAACTGCCCGACGCTCCACGCGGGGCAGCTGACGATCGGCACCGACAACCCGGCGTACCCGCCGTGGTACGGGGGCACGCCGCCGCCGGGCTCGCCGTGGAAGGTGTCGGACCCGCGCAGCGGCGAGGGTTACGAGTCTGCGGTCGCGTACGCCGTCGCGACCCGGCTCGGGATCAAGTCGACCGACGTCGTCTGGAAGTACGTGCCGTTCGAGCGGTCGTTCGCGCCGGGCCCGAAGTCGTTCGACTTCGACATCAACCAGATCTCGTACACGGCTGCGCGCGCGAAAGTCGTCAGCTTCAGCAGCTCGTACTACGACGTGAACCAGTCGGTGGTCGTGCTCGACGGCACTCCGATCTCGAAGGTGAAGACGCTCGCGGGCCTGCGCAAGTTCAAGCTCGGCGCACAGCTCGGGACGACGAGTTACGCGTACATCCAGTCGAAGATCAAGCCGTCGACGCAGGCGAACGTGTACCAGCAGAACGCGTCCGCGATCGAGGCGCTGAAGGACAAGCAGATCGCCGGCCTCGTCGTCGACCTGCCGACTGCCTTCTACGTCACTTCCGCACAGGTCTCGCACTCGAAGGTGCTCGGGCAGTTCCCGGCGCCGACCGGCGGTGAGCACTTCGGCATGGTCTTCGCGAAGGGCAACCCGCTCGTCTCGTGCGTCAACACCGCGCTCGCCAAGTTGAAGGCGAACGGAACCCTGAAACTGCTGCAGCAGGTGTGGCTAGCGAAGGCGACCGGCGCGCCGGTCCTGAAGTAGCGGCCCGCAGCTCGAAGATCATCGGGCTCGGGGCGGGCGGGGCGCGCGGCGTCGCGATCGCGCTTGCGAGCACGGTCGTCGTCTTCGTCGCGCTCGGCGTCGCGATCACGCACGCGCCGGGCTGGCACGAGGTGCGAACGACGTTCTTCAACTGGAGCCAGTTCCGCTCCACGCTGCCCGAGATCTCGCGCGCGTTCCTGCTGAACGTGAAGATCTTCTGCATCGCCGAGGTGCTGATCCTCGTCGTGGCCCTCTTCATCGCGGTGATCCGCAGTCTTCCCGGGCCCGTCTTCTTTCCGCTGCGCGCGCTTGCGATCGCCTACGCCGACTTCTTCCGCGGCGTGCCGACGATCCTCGTGATCGCGATCCTCGGCTTCGGCGCGCCGGCGCTCGGGCTCAAGAGCGTGCCGACCTCGACGACGTTTTGGGGAATCGTCGCTCTCGTGCTCGTCTACACGGCGTACGTGTCAGAGGTCTACCGCGCAGGCATCGAGTCGGTTCATCCGTCGCAGGAGGCCGCGGCGCGCTCGCTCGGGCTGACTCGGTGGCAGGCGACGCGGCACGTGATCCTGCCGCAGGCGGTGCGGCGCGTGATCCCGCCGCTTCTGAACGACTTCATCGGCCTGCAGAAGGACACGGCGCTCGTCGGCGTGCTCGGCGCGATCGAGGCCTTCAACCAATCGCAGATCGACGTCGACGCGACGTTCAACTTCACGCCGTATCTCGCTGCCGCGTTTCTCTTCGTCGCGATCACGATTCCGCTCGCGCGCTTTACCGACTGGCTGATCATCCGCGACCGCCGCAAGCGGCAGGCGGGGGCATTGGCGTGAGCGCGCTCGCGGTCGAAGGCGTGCGCAAGTCATTCGGGCGCACCGAGGTCTTGCGCGGGATCGACCTCGAGCTCGCTGAGCACGAAGTGGTCTGCCTGATCGGCGCATCGGGCTCGGGCAAGTCGACGCTGCTGCGCTGCGTGAACCTGATCGAGCCGGTCGACGCGGGACGGATCGTCGTGCACGGGGGCGAGGTCACGCGCCGAGGGGTCGACGTCAACCGCGTGCGGCGTGGGATCGGGATCGTCTTCCAGGCGTTCAACCTGTTTCCGCACATGAGCGTGCTGCGCAACGTCACGCTCGCGCCGCGCGCGGTGCTCGGACTCGGCCGCGGTGAGGCGGAGGCGCGTGCACGCGACCTGCTCGCGCGGTTCGGGCTCGCCGACAAGGCGGCCGACTACCCCGATCGGCTGTCAGGCGGACAGCAGCAGCGCGTCGCGATCGCGCGCGCACTCGCGATGGAGCCGAAGCTGATGCTGCTCGACGAAGTCACGAGCGCGCTCGACCCGGAGCTCGTCGCCGAGGTGCTCGAGGTGATCCGCGAGCTCGCGGCGGGCGGGATGACGATGCTGATCGCGACGCACGAGATGGGCTTCGCCCGCGACATCGCCGACCGCGTCTGCTTTCTCGACGACGGCGTCATCCTCGAGCAGGGGCCGCCGGCCGAGATCTTCTCGAACCCGCGCGAGGAACGGACGCAACGCTTCCTCGAGCGGATCGTCGCGGCCGGTCGCATGTAGCGGGCCGAGGTACTCTGGAAACGATGCTCGATCCACTCGCAGCCACCGACGTCACGCTCGAGCCGCTCGACGACTACATCGTGATCCAGCCGCTCGACGAATCGGAGACCTCGACCGGCCTGATCGTGCCGATCAACGAAGCGGCGCAGTGCCTGACCGGCATCGTCGCCGCCGTCGGACCCGACGTGTCGCTCGTCGAGCCGGGCGACAAGGTGCTGTATCCGCGCGAGGCGGGGTTCGACGTGCGTCTCGTGCGGTCGAGCCATCGCGTGCGCGTCTTGAAGCGCGAAGATCTGATCGCGCGCGTTCACGATTAGCTGCGCGCGCGGCTAGGCTGCCTCGGCCGCGGAGAGGTGTCCGAGTGGTCTAAGGAGCGCGACTGGAAATCGCGTAGGTGCCGAAAGGTGCCTCGCGGGTTCAAATCCCGCCCTCTCCGCCATCTATTCGCGTCGAGGTCGCTACGCTTCCGACGCCGGAGGGGTGGCAGAGCGGTCGAATGCGGCGGTCTCGAAAACCGTTTCGGGCGGTTACGTCCGACGAGGGTTCAAATCCCTCCCCCTCCGCTCTTTTCTAGCCGGTTGAGGCGATCGCGAGGAGCTCCTCCGAGTCCTCGATCGCGCCGGCCCTTCCGATCGTCGCGGTCGCGACCTGGTTCTTGCCTTGCCGCTTCGCCTCGTAGAGCGCTGCGTCGGCCGCCGCGACGAGCCCGTCTGCGCTGCCGTAGGTCGGGAACTCGGCCACGCCGAAGCTCATGCTGACGCTGCGGCCCTCTGTCGAGCGGATGGACGCGACGGCGCGCCGGATCCGCTCGGCTGTTTGCTCCGCGTCAGCGAGTCGGGCCCCCGGTAGGACGATTGCGAACTCGTCGCCGCCGTGGCGTGCGGCGAGCTCGGCTTCGCGGACCGAGCTGCCGATCGCACCTGCGACGGCGTTCAGGATCTCGTCGCCGCGCTGATGGCCCTCGCCGTCGTTCACGAGCTTGAAGTTGTCGATGTCCGCGATCACGAGCGAGACCGTGGTCCCACGCTCGTTCGCGCGTTCGAGCTCGGCCTCGAGCCGATCGCTCAGGCCGCGGCGGTTGGCCAGGCCTGTGAGAGCATCGGTCTGAGCCTGCCGGGAGAGCCGTGCGACTTCGCCGACGATGTGGGAGAGCGGCCGGGCCAGTTTGACGGCGAGGATCGCGGCGATCGCGAGCGTCGCGATCGCCGCGAGGATGACGAGGCCGCGGTAGCGGCTCGAGAGCGAGTCGATCGCGCTCACGGGCTCGACCGCGAGCACCGTGGCGCCCCGCACGGGCATCGGCGCGGTCTCGATCGCGAACGGCGTCTTGCCGAAGACGGTACGTCCGTTGCGGATCAGGAAGCGTGCATTCTTGGGACCGCCGGCGATGATGCGGCCGTCGTAGGCGAGGAGTAACGCAGCGTGTTTCGGCAGCGGTGTCGTTTCCTGCATCAGTGTCAGTAGTGCATTACCGAGTGGCAGCGCAACCGTGACAGTTGCGAGCAGGTGCGTACCGGAGACGATCTTCGCGGTCGAAGTGACGCGCGGCGACGGCGGCAGCCCGCCGATCGACCGGTCGCCGATGACGATGCGTGCATGCCGCTCGACTGCGATCGAGCGGATTTGCGCATTGTCGCCCGTCACGATCGCACGCTGGAGTGGGAGCGAGGTAGCCAGCTGGCTCGCGCGCACGCGAAGGTTCGAGCGAAGCGTCCCGAACGCGGATGCGCCGACGTGCGCGCCTGCGCCGAGCGCGGTCGAGCTCTGCTGCCACGAGCTCCGCGACGCGTTCCGGTCGAGCGTCAGGGCCACGGCGACGACGAGCGCCGCTGTGAGCAGGAACAGCAGCGCCGCGTACCGGAGCACTGGAGGCCGGTTCGCGTGCTTCAGCTGGAGCCGCAGGTTGGTTTGCATCGGAGAGCGCTCCCGAACGGGAGCGATAGGTTGAAAATCGGCCATGCGCGTGTCTGAGCTCTCCCCCGTTTGGGGGGCTCACATCCCCGGAGTGTGGTTCTTGACGGTGAAGACCTGCGAGACCTGCGGGGCCGGCAGGTAGTTCGCGTTGCCCGGCTGGTTCGCGTAGACGATGCAGCTGCCCCGGCCCGAGAAGGAGACCGACGAGCCCGACACGGAACACACCCCGGCACTGCTCGGGTCGGTCGTGAACACAACTGCCAGGCCTGACGTGGCCGTCGCGGTGATCGTGTACGGCGGGTCGTTCTTGTCGACGGCCGGCGGCGTGGACGTGATCGTGATCGTCTGGGAGCCGCGACCGATCGTGAACGACTGCTGCACCCGAGAAGCCGCCTTGTACTGACTGTTCCCCGGCTGGTTCGCGTCGATCACGCACATGCCGGCGCCGGTGAAGTGCACGGTCGATCCCACGATCGTGCAGATGCCGGCGCTGCTCGAGTCGATCGTGAACGAGACGGCCAGGCCAGACGTAGCCGCCGCCGAGACTGTGTATGTCCCGCTGCTGACGACCGCGCTGCCGGGCGGCGTCGACGTGAAGCTGATCGTTTGCGAGACCAGGCTGATCGTGAACGACTGTTGCACCTGTGCCGCGGGCTGGTAGCTCGAGTTACCTGCCTGGTCGGCGTTGATCGTGCAGGTGCCGGCGCCTACGAAGTGCACCGTCGAACCGGTGATCGTGCAGACGCCGGAGCTCGAGGCGGCGAGCGACAGCGAGACCGCGAGGCCCGAGCTGGCGACCGCTGTTGCCGTATACGTCGCTGCGCCCACGACAGCGCCTCCCGGAGCGTTCGACGTGAAGACGATCGACTGGACGCTCTTCGACGGGGCGGGCGTCGTCACCGAGAACGCCTGCTGCACCTGCGACGCGGGCTTGTAGCTGCCGTTGCCCGGCTGGTTCGCGTCGATCTTGCACGTACCCTGGCCGATGAACGACACGGTCGCGCCGGAGAGGCTGCAGACCGAGGAGCTCGACCCGTCGATCGCGAGCGTGACCGTGAGTCCGGAGCTCGCGGTTGCACTGACCGTGTACGACGTTCCGCCAGTGACCGCTCCTGCCGGCGGCGTCGAGGTGAAGCTGATCGTCTGTGGCGTCTTACCGACGGAGAGCGACTGCTGCACCTGGGGAGCGGCGAGGTAGCTGGAGTTGCCGGCCTGGTTTGCGTCGACCGTGCAGGTCCCGAGCCCTGTGAACGTGACGGTCGATCCCGCCACCGTGCAGATGCCCGCGCTCGAGGCGTCGGCCGAGAAGCTCACCGCGAGACCGGAGCTCGCGGACGCCGTCACCGTATACGTCGATCCGCCGACGACCGCGCCACTCGGAGCGGTCGAGGTGAACGTGATCGATTGCACGCTCGGCGTCGCCACGCCGCCGACGGCGAACGACTGCTGCGCGCGCGGGGCGGGCTGGTACGAGGCGTTGCCGGCCTGGTCTGCGTCGATCGTGCACGTGCCCGTGCCGACGAGCGCGACCGAGCTGCCGGAGACCGTGCAGACCCCCGCGCTCGAAGCATCGGCCGAGAACGCGACGCCGAGGCCCGAATCGGTGACCGCGGAAACGACGTAGTCGGGGTCCCCCGGCAACGCGCCCACCGGCGGCGTCGACGTGAAGTTGATCGCCTGTGTCGCGGGGTCGACGACGAATGACTGCTGCACCTGCGGAGCCGGCTGGTAGCTCGCGTTGCCGGATTGGTCGGCGTCGATCGTGCAGGTGCCGGCGCCGATGAGTGAGACGCTTGTCGCGGACAGAGAGCAAACGCCGGTGCTCGACGCGTCGATCGACAGCGCAACCGTGAGTCCCGAGCTCGCGCTCGCCTCGACGGTGTATGCAGCCCCGCCGACGACGGCGCCGCTCGGTGGCGTGGACGTGAAGTCGATCGACTGCACAGAGAGCGACGGCGCGACGATCGTGAACGACTGCTGCGCCTGTGAGGCTCCGTCGTAGGTGCCGTTGCCTGCCTGGTCTGCGTCGATCGTGCACGTGCCCGCGCCGTCGAGTGAGATCGAGTTGCCGGAGACAGTGCAGACGCCGGTGCTCGACGCGGCTACCGAGAACGTGACGCCGAGTCCGGACGTCGCAGTCGCTGCGACCGTGTAGGCAGGATCGCCTGCGACAGCATGGGCCGGCGGGACCGACGCGAAGCTGATCGTTTGCGGCTCGAGGCCGACCGAGACCGTCTGCTGTGTCTCCGATGCCGCCTGGTAGCTCGCGTCGCCTGCCTGGTCTGCGTCGATCGTGCATGTTCCGACTCCGACGAACGAGATCGTCGATCCGGAGATCGAGCAGACGCCCGCGCCGGCGGGGTCGATCGTGAAGCTGACGGGTAGCCCAGAGCTCGCGGTCGCGGTAACCGAATAGGCGGAGCCTCCGACCACGACGCCCGCCGGCGGGCTCGAGCTGAACTGGATCGTCTGGACGCTGAGCGACGGGGCGCCCCCTCCCACCGAGAAGGACTGCTGGACCTCGGTCGCCGCCGCGTAGCTGCCGTCGCCGAACTGATCGGCGTCGATCACGCAGGTCCCGGCTCCCACGGGTGTCACGGTCGAGCCGGAGACGCTGCAAACGCCCGCGCTCGAAGCTGCGGCGGAGAAGACCACGTTCAGGCTGGAGCTTGCGGCGGCGGCGACGGCGTAGGCCGGATCGCCGACGAGCACGCCGCTCGGCGGCGTCGAGCTGAACGAGACGGTCTGCACACGGCGCGAGACGCTGAACGACTGTGAAACCTCCGGGGCGGCGTCGTAGTGCGCGTCCCCGGCTTGGTCTGCCTCGATCCTGCACGTGCCTTCACCGACGAACGAGACCGTTGAACCGGCGAGCGTGCAGACCCCGGCGCTGCCTGCGCTCGTTGAGAAGGAGACTTGCAGACCCGAGGTGGATCTCGCGGCGACCTGGTACGCGGCTCCGACCACGGCCGCCGTCGGCGCGACGGAGAGGAAGTCGATCGATTGCGTGCTCGACGACGCTGTCGCGTTCACGACCGTGAACGACTGTTGAGCGCGCGGCGCCGCCACGAAGCTGCCGTTGCCCGGCTGGTCCGCGTCGATCGTGCACGTCCCGGCTCGAAGCGGCCACACCGAGCCGCTCGAAACGGAGCAGGCGCCGGCGCTCGTCGGATCCAGGCTCAGAGAGACCGGCAGGCCCGAGCTTGCGACGGCGTCGGCGGCGTACGGTAGCCCGCCCGCGACGGCGACGGCGGGGGGCGTCGAGCGAAAGACAATCGACTGAAGCGCAAGCGCCGGAGCGGCCGGCGACGGCGTCGCAAGCGGAGGTTTCGGCTTTGCGCTCGGCGCCGTAGTGGACGCGGGCTTCGGTGGCGTGACCGTCTTCGAAGGGAGTGCCGGTGTAGGCGTGGCCGGCGGCGTCGGCGTCTCCGGCTGTGACGGAGTCGCTGACGGTGTCGGTGACGACGACGTCGTTGACGTTGACGGCGACGAACCGTCGGGCGGCACGTCCGTTGGCGACGACTGCGGTGCGGGTGTAAGCGTGACGACCTTCGACGGCATGGCAGTCTTGTGGAACGAATTGGAATCGACGCGTGCGACGAGCGACGCACTCTGCGCGTTGCGCGCCTGACGACGCAACGTTGCGAACAACGATCCACGTCCTGTTGCAACGAAGCCGAGCTCGCCTGCTGCAGTGCGGACCGCGGCATCGGACTCATGTCCGCTGATGCCGAGCAGCGCACTCTGCAACGAGATCGAAACGCTCTTGTCCCCGTTCACTCCGAGCCCGGGGACGAGCTGCAAGCCGGGAAGCGCAAGACCGATCCATGTCGCGCAGGCAACCGGTGTGACGAGCAGTTGCCCCGTCCAGACGAAAGCACGCGGAAATGAACGGCGTGAATGCCGCCTCTCGTTCATCCGTTGGTGGGTGACGAATCTGGCCACAGCCGCAGGTGAGTCACTACGTGCATCGACCGGCGCTGTGACCATGGCCTCCCCCTTTCGCGTGAAGAAGAGAAGGCAAAACCCAAGCCTAAAGCTCGAGTTTAGGGTTATCTCTTATCGCGTCAACGTGATCTTTTCGAGCCCATGCGGGCGATCGACGTCGCCGCCGCGCAACCCGGCGAGTCGCAGCGCGACGAGCTGGCCCGGAAGCACCGTCAGGAGTGGCGAGAGCCATTCCGGCGCGCCCGAGACGAGGCGAAGCGGCGTCTCCGCGGCTGCGAGGAGCGACCCGTCGTCGGAGATCGCAAGCAGCCTCGCGCCGCGCGCGACGATGCCGTGCACCGCGGTCGTCATGCTGTCGAGCGCGGGCCCCGACGGAGCGACTGCGATCACAGGCCAGCCCTGCGCGATCGCCGCGACCGGTCCGTGCATCAGATCCGCGGCCGACCAGGCTTCGACGAGCAAACCGGAGAGCTCGCGGATCTTGAGCGCGATCTCGAACGCCGATCCGTAGCTGATCCCGCGCCCGACGACGGTACCGCCCTCGATCTCGCCGTAGCGTTCGAGTTCGAGAGTGTCGCGCAGTGATTGCTCGAGCTGTTGTTCGACGAGAGCGGGCATTCGCTCGAGCTCCGAGCGAGCGTCGGGATCCTGCGTCGACGCGGTGAAGAGAAGCGCGATCGCGCCGAGTGAGTTCAGATACGTCTTCGTCGCCGCGACGGATTGCTCTTCGCCCGCCTCGAGTGGCAGCACCGCTTCGGCGGCGTACGCGAGTGGCGAGCCGGCCACGTTGGTGAGCGCGATCGTCGGCCGCCCCTGTCGGCGCGCCTCCTCGACGACTGCCTTCACGTCGGGCGACTCGCCTGACTGCGAGATGCCGATCACGAGCGCACCGTCGAGCCGCGGTGGCTGCTCGTACAGCGTGTAGAGCGACGGCGTTGCGAAGGCGACGGGCACGCGACTCGCCCGTCCGAGGAGGTACTGCGCGTAGCGCGCTGCGTTCGAGGAGCTGCCGCGCGAGGCGATCAGCAGGTAGTGGACGTCATCGCGGCGCAGCATTGCGCCGAGCTCGCTTGCGTGCGCCGATTGGCGCTCGAACAAGCGCGCGAGCGCGGCGGGCTGCTCACGCAGCTCCCGCTCGAGCAGGCTCATGCGGGCACCCTCGCCTGCAACCGCTCGGCGACTGCCTCGTAGCTCGCCCGGCTGCCGCCGTAGGTCGCGATATACCCGCGCGCAACCGGCGGCCGCCAGTAGGGGAGACCGACTTCGACGACGATCGCGCCGGGATTCGCCTCGACCTGCTCGCGCATCCAGGGGTAGCGGTGTGCGTCGCGCACGACGAGCACGAGTTCGCCGCCCGAGACGGAAGGGATCACGTAAGTGAGTGCGTGTCGGGCGCGGCCCGCGGCGAAGTTCGCCTCGGGTCGCAGCTCGCGAATCTCGGCCGGCCCGTGCAGCTCGACGTCACCTTCGACGACGAGCGCCCGCCGCGCGGCCTCGATTCCGGCGTCGAGGTCGGGCTTGCCGCCGCGGGCATCGGCCCACGCTGCCACGCGGCGAACCCGCTCGGCTGCTTCCGCGAGCCGGTCCTCGGGCACGCGTGCGATCGCTTCGCGCACGCGCGCGACTGCATCCGCGCCGAGGTCGCGGCCGACGATCAGCGCGTCGACACCCGCCGAGAGCGCGCGAACCCCGCCCTCCTCGATGCCGATCGTGTCTGCGAGCCCGCGCATCTCGAGTGCGTCCGCGATCACGAGCCCGTCATAGCCGAGGTCGTCGCGCAAGATCGTGAGTGCGCGCGGATTGACCGTTGCCGGGTCGTCGCCAAGCTGGGGCACCCGGATGTGCGCGGTCATGATCGACTGCACGCCGGCCTCGATCGCAGCGCGGAACGGCGGCATTCCGTCGGCGACGTCGCCGGCGAGCGTCGGTAGCTCGACGTGCGAATCGCGGTCGGTCGCGCCGTGACCCGGGAAGTGCTTCGCGCAGCCGGCGACGCCCTGCTCCTGAAGGCCGCGCACGAACGCCGCGACGTGGCGCGCGACGAGCTCCGGGTCGCTGCCGAACGAACGCGCGCCGATCACCGGATTCTCCGGATTGACGTTGACGTCGGCCACGGGGGCGAAGTCGAGGTTGACGCCGGCCGCGGCGAGCTCGGCGCCGATCGACGCCGCGACGCGCTCGGTCAGGCTGACGTCGTCGACCGCCCCGAGCGCACCGTTCCCCGGGTACGAGCTGCCCGTCGCAACGTCGATCCGGGTCACGTCTCCACCCTCCTCGTCGAGGGCGATGAGAAGCTTGTCGTTCTCGGAGCGGAGCGCCTCCGTGAGCTCCGCGAGCTGCTCGCGGTCGCGCAGGTTCGAGCTGAAAAGAACGACGCCGCCGACTCCCTCGGCGACGAGGCGCCGAAGCCAGTCGGGCGGCTCGAGCCCTTCGTAGCTCGGGAAGAGGCACTCGATCACTTGACGGCCCCGGCGGTCAGCCCGAAGACGATGCGCCGCTGCACGAGCAGGAAGAAGACGACGACCGGGATCGCCGTCAGCGTCGAGGCCGCCATCAGGCCGCCCCAGTCGGTGCCGCGCGCGGTGCCGTAGAAGCCCGCGAGCCACACCGTCAGTGTCTGTTTCTGGGAGTCCGGCAGCAGGATGTACGCGAAGATGAACTCGTTCCACGCCTGGATGAACGCGAAGATCGCCGTCGCGACGAGACCTGGCGCCGCGAGCGGCAGCAGGATCCGGACGAACGCGCCGAGCCGCGTGTTGCCGTCCACCATCGCCGCTTCCTCGAGATCGCGCGGGATGCCGACGATGAACCCGCGCAAGGTCCAGATGCAGAACGGCAGCACGAACGTCATGTACGTCGCGATCACTCCGGTGAGCTGCCCGGTCTGGTGGTACTTGGCGAGGACGACATACAGCGGAATGATCATCGCGTTCGCCGGAAGCATCTGGATCACGATCATCAGCACGATGAAGCTCTTGCGGCCGGTGAAGCGGAACTTCGCGAGCGCGACGGCCGCGAGAAAGGCGAGCACGACCGACAGCGAGACGACCACGCTCACCACGATCAGGCTGTTCTTCGCGTCGGTCCAGAAGTAGGGCGTGTGCAGCGCGTCGTGGAAGTGGACGAGCGTGGGGTGTAGCGGAATCCAGGTCGGCGTGTAGCTGACGATGTCGGGGCCCGACTTGAACGCGGTCGAGAGCATCCAGAAGATCGGAAACGCGATCACGCCGAACACGAGCAGGCCGAGTGCGTTCCAGCCGACGCGGGCAAGCCTCATCGCACGTCTCCGAGGCGCACCATCCGCCGCACGTAGAAGAACGACAGCACGAG
The DNA here is from genome assembly GCA_036501285.1 of Gaiellaceae bacterium. Taxonomy (GTDB): domain Bacteria; phylum Actinomycetota; class Thermoleophilia; order Gaiellales; family Gaiellaceae; genus PALSA-600. The sequence continues at coordinate 6,683 of DASYAO010000017.1, read as the reverse complement.
CATGATCAGCACCATCACGATCGCGATCGCCGAGCCGAGCCCGTACTCGTGGAGGCCGATCGATTTCTCGAACAGGTAGATGCTCATCAGGTAGTACCCCGGGTTCGGGCGCGACTGCAGCAGCAGGAACGGCTGCGTGAAGACGCCGAAGTCCCAGATGATCGAGAGGCTCGTCAGCACGAGCAGAATCGGTTTCAGCACGGGGTAGGTCACGTCGCGGAACGTCCGCAGGGGGCCGGCACCGTCGACCGACGCCGCCTCGACGAGATCGCGCGGCACCTGCGAGAGCCCGGCGTAGACCGTGATCGCGACGAAGGGGACGGCCCCCCAGACGATCAGCGTCGTCGTGACGCCGAGCGCCGACATGGGAGTCGCGTACCAGTCGTGCTCGATGTAGTTGCCGAAGTGGAGCTTCGTGAAGACGTAGTTGGCGACGCCGTTTTCAAAGTTCGTCATCCAGTACCAGAGCTGCACTGCGACGACGACGGGCGTCGCCCAGGCCAGCACGAGCGCAGTCGTGATCATGAGCCGGACGACGGTTGCGACGCGCACGAGCAGGAGGGCGACGAGCGTCCCGAGCACGATCGTCAGCGAGACGTTCACGATCGTGAAGACGATCGTCCGCTCGAGCGTGTGCCAGAAGACGCCGTCGTGCAGCATCACGCCGAAGTTGTGAAGGCCGACCCAGTGGCCCTTGTGCTGGATCAGCTCGAAGAGCCCGTACTGCTCGAACGAGAGCTTGACGAGGTCGTAGAACGGATAGCCGAGGATCCCCAGGATCACGAAGATCGCCGGCGCGATCAACGTGTACGGGGCTACCGCGCGAACGACCGACCGGCGCGTAAAACGACGCCGCCGGAGCGAAACGGCTACTCCGGCGGCGTCGAGGTTCGTGCTCAACTCGAATGGCGCCCGATGCTCAGGTGCTCGCGTTCAGCATCGAGGTGATCTGGTTGCTCGCGGAGGTCGCGGCAGCCTTCACTGACTGCTTCCCCTCGAGGATGTTCGTGAGCATCGTGCGCAGGATGTTCGCATTCTCGACGTTCGTCCAGTTCTTCGCGGTCGGAACGAACCACGTCGTCTGCGCGGCTTTCGCGAGCGCGGAGCCGGGGACGCCCTTGACGAGGTTCAGGAGCGACGTGCTGTTCGGGATGTTCCCCGCCTTCACGAAACCGGCCTCCGAGGCGTTGTTCGTGTAGTCGGAGATCCAGTCCTCGGCGAGCGACTTGTTCTGGCTCGAAGCCGGGATCGCGAGGTCGGAGCCGCCGAGGAACGCCGGCATGGTCTTCCCGGCGATGTGGCTCGGCATCGCGAACGCCGCGAGCACGGGCTTCAGCTTCGGGTTACCGGCTTTCGGGTCGAGTGCGTAGCCGTACTGCCAGCCGGGCCCGAGGAACGAAGCCGAGTGGCCCTGGGCGAACGGCGTCGTCGGGAACGGATGCGCCTCGTCCTGCGTCTTGCTTGCGCGCGAGAGCGCGAGGAACGTGCTCTTGTAGGCGTTGAGGCCCGCGATCGCCTTCGGCTCGTCGAGCGCCCCGACCCATTTGCCGGCGTGCGTCTTCGCGATCGTGCCGCCGAAGTCGTAGACGAACGACATGGCCGAGTACCAGTCCGGGCCTGCGACGTAGAACGCCGAGAAGGTTTTGTCGGACTTGCCGTAGGTGCTCATCAGCTTCTGGCCGTCTGCCGTCAGCTGGGAGAGGCTCGTCGGCGCCGCGGTGATTCCAGCCTTCTTGAAGTAGTCGGTGCGGTAGACGACAACGCGCGATCCCGCGTAGTACGGGACGCCGAAGAGCTTGCCGCCGTAGGTCGACGATTGCGTGAGGCCCTTGAGCCACGTCCCCGAGTTCGGGAACTTCGACTTGTCGGACGTCAGGTCGGCAAACGCGCCGGCTGCCATGTATTTCGTCATCTCGGTGTTGCCCATCTCGATCACGTCGGGCACGTTGCCGCCTGCGAGTGTCGCGTCGAACTTCTGCAGGTGCGTACCCCAGTCCTGGTACTCGATGTTCACGGTCACACCGGGATGCTGCTGCTGGAACGCGGTGTTCGCAGCGGCCACAACCGTCGGCCAACCCGACTGCGCGTCCACCTGCAGCCACACGGTGATGCTGGTGTCGGTCGCTTTCTTCGTCGCCCCCATCGTCCCGGCCACGAACGCAGCCGCGCCGACGGCGGCGAGACAGAGAGCGACGCTCATGCGTCTCTTCATCTGGAAGCCTCCAGAGTCAGGCGGGCCTGCTGCTCGCTCGGCGCCGGTCGGCGACTTGGCGAGTGGTGGGGCTCCGCGATTTGGTTAATACCACATGCCACTGGCGCGGATGGTCTCATAGACCACTCGAACTTGTCAATACCATTTTCAATCTCACGATTTTGACTGGAAAAGACCTGCATATGGCGTGCTTCAGGCACGTGCAAACTCAAAGGTGGTCTTATCCAGTGGCGGCACGCGAAACGATTTCGAGAGCCCGGGCCGGCTCACCGCCGAGACCGAGCTCGGAGACGAGCCGGTAGCGGTCGCCGCGGTAGATGGAGATCGTGAACTCGACGATGTCGCCGCTCGGAGCCCGCGTGACGCGCTCGAAGAGGAGCGCCGGCGAGTGGAGCGGCACCCCGAGCGTTTCCGACTCCTCCTCGTTCGTCACCGTCGGCTCGACGGTCTGCTCGCCGCCGACGATCTCGATTTCGTAGCGCTTCGTGAGCAGGCCGTAGAACGAATCCGTCTCGAGATCGGCCGCGGTGAGGCCCGGGAAGAGCGACTCGCGCACGTGCAGGAGCTCGATCGCCATCGGCTCGCCGTCGGCGAGCCGGAGGCGCTTCGCGACGACCACCGGCTCTGCGGGCGAGACGTGCAGGATCCGGCCGAGCCGCGCTCCGGCAGGGACGATGCCGATCTCGAGCGTGCGGCTCGCCGGCGTCAGGCCGCGCTCGCGCATGTCTTCGGAGAAGGAGCTGATCGTCATCCCCTTCGCGACCTTCGGCTCGGCCACGAATGTTCCGGCGCCGCGCCTGCGGAGCAGGTATCCCTCGCGCACGAGCTCGTCGAGCGCTGCGCGAACGGTGAGCCGCGAGACGCCGAGGTCGCCTGCGAGCTGACGCTCGGACGGGATCGAGTCGCCGACGCTCAGCGTCTCGATCAGGTCGAGGACTCGCTCGCGTGTCTCGCGCTGCTTCGTCACCGGCTGACCGCCGCCGCTGCCGGGACTGCGCGTGCCTCGATCCTCGCGCCGGTTTCCGCGGCGAAGAACTGGAACCGCGCCGGGTCGAGCGCGAGCTCGAGCGTCCGGCCGACGCGGGCCCGCGTCCTGCTGTCCACCCGCGCGGTGAAAAGAGCGCCGTCGGAGATGAGGAGCCGGTCGTCGCCGCCTTCGAGAGCCTCGGCCGTGATCGGCGCCGCGTCGACCTGGAAAAACACGTAGGTATCGGAGCCCAGCTCCTCGACGACCTCGACCTCCACCTCGATCGAAGGGAGACCGGGCGCGAAGGCCGCGTCCTCGAACGCCTCGGGCCGGATGCCGAGAATCACGCGGCCGGCGTCCGGCGAGGCTTCGACCGGCGCCTGGAACTGCCCGAAGGCGATCTCGCCGCGGTCGATGCGCGCCTCGACGATGTTCATCGCCGGCGAGCCGATGAAGGCCGCGACGAAGACGTCGTTCGGCTCCTGGTAGAGCCGCTGCGGCGCGTCTGCCTGAACGATCCGACCGTCGCGCATCACCGCGACGCGCTGGCCGAGCGTCATCGCTTCGACCTGGTCGTGCGTGACGTAGACAGTGGTCGTTCCGAGGTTGCGGTGGAGCTGCGCGAGCGACGCGCGCATGCCGACGCGCAGCTTGGCGTCCAGGTTCGAGAGCGGCTCGTCCATCAGGAACGCCTGCGGCTTGCGGACGATCGCGCGGCCCATCGCGACGCGCTGGCGCTGGCCGCCCGAGAGCTCGGCGGGGCGGCGCTCGAGCAGTTTCGACAACCCGAGCAGCTGCGCCACCTGGTCGACCTCGCGCGCGATCTCGGCCTTCGGTGTGCGCCGGGCCTTGAGCCCGTAGCCGAGGTTCTGGCGGACGGTCATGTGCGGATAGAGCGCGTAGCTCTGGAAGACCATCGCCACGTCGCGCGCGCGCGGCGGGAGGTCGGTCACATCGCGTCCGCCGATTCGGATGCTGCCGTGCGTCGGCTCCTCCAGCCCAGCGATCATCCGCAGCAGCGTCGACTTGCCGCAGCCCGAGGGACCGACGAGCACGAGGAACTCTCCGTCCTCGACCTCGAGCGAGACGTCGTCGACGGCGACCGTGCCGGAGAAGCTCTTGCCGACGTGATCGAGTGTGATCCCGGCCATGTCCCTGGGCCGATGGTATAGACCGATCCAGCGGATCACAAGTGGTATTGACCACTACCCCTGACTGTCGTAGACTGGCGCGGTGAAACTCGGCGTCGAAGCAGCTCTCGTCGATGGCGCCTTCGTCCCAGGCGATGTCGAAGTCGGCGACGGCAGGATCCTCGGCTACGGCATTTCAGCCCCCGGCGGACGGGGTGTTGCGATTCCCGGCCTCGTCGACCTGCAGGTGAACGGCTTCGGCGGCGTCGACTTCCTCGATGCCGATTCGGGCGGCTACCAACGCGCCGGCGAGGCGCTCCTCGAGACCGGCGTCACCGCCTACCTGCCGACGCTGATCTCGTCGCCCGAGCAGCAACTGCTGGCTGCGCTGCGAGAGGTTCCCCGCGGGAATGGTCGCCGACCGCGGATTCTGGGGGTTCACCTCGAAGGACCGTTTCTGTCGGCGAAGCGCCTCGGCACCCATGTTTCCTCGGCGCGGCGCGATCCCGACCTCGCGCTGCTCGACATGCTCCTCGACGGCGGCCCGGTCCGGCTGATGACGCTCGCGCCCGAGCTGCCGGGCGCGGACGCGCTCATCGACCGCCTGATCGAGCGGGGCGTCATCGTCTCTCTCGGCCACAGCGACGCCTCGGCCGCGCAGGCGAACGCCGCATTCGACCGTGGTGCGCGGATGGTCACGCATCTCTTCAACGCGATGAGGCCGTTCGGCCACCGCGACCCCGGGATCGCAGGCGCCGCACTCGCGCGAAGCGACGTGATCGTCCAGATCATTCTCGACGGAATCCATCTCGCCCAGGAGACCGCGCTCGTCGCGTGGCATGCGGCAGCGGGGCGGCTGGCGCTCGTCACCGACGCGATCACGGCTGCCGGGAGTGGCGACGGCCGCTACACGTTCGGCAGCCTGGCCATCCAGGTGCACGACGGCGCCGTGCGCGGCCCTGACGGAGTACTTGCCGGCAGCGTGCTGACGATGATCGACGCCGTCCGCAATCTGCACGCGCTCGGTGTGCCGCTCGAAGATGCGATCGGCGCCGCGACGGCGGTGCCGGGCCGCGCGCTCGGCGACGATGAGATCGGCAGGATCGGGGTAGGACTTCCGGCCGATGTGGTCGTGCTCGACGACAATCTCGACATCGCCCGCGTGCTCGTCGGCGGCGAGGTGCATGTCGCGGTGTAGGTGGGCTCTTCTCGCCGCTCTCGTTGCGACGGGGTGCGTTCAGTCGGCCGGCGCAACAGCGCCGGGTTTTTCAAAGCTCGTCGGCCAAACGATCATGACCGGCTTCTCCGGCACGCAACCAAGTGCCGAGTTGCTCGCGCGCGTCCGCGCCGGCGAGGTCGGTGGGATCATCCTCTTCGGCTCGAACATCGCGAATGACAGATCGGCGCGCTCGCTCGTCGCGCGCCTGCAAAGCGAGGCGGCTGCGGGAGGCAATCCGCCGCTCCTGATTGCGACCGACCAGGAAGGCGGAGAGGTGCGCCGCTTCCCGGACGGGCCTCCTGACGAGGCCGAGGCCGATGTCACGAGCGTCGGGCAGGCGCGTGCGAACGGCACGGCGACGGGAGCGTTCCTGCGTCACGTCGGGGTGAACGTCGACCTCGCACCGGTGCTCGACAGTCCGAGCTCGCCGGCGAACTTCCTCGGTTCGCGCGCGTACGGTGCGGATCCGAGCCGAAACGCGGCTTTCGGCCGTGCGTTCGTCACGGCGCTCCAGGCGCAACGCGTCGCGGCGACCGCGAAGCACTTTCCCGGCCTCGGTACAGCGCCCGCGAATACGGACGACGGGCATGTCTGGATCACGACGCCGAAGTCGCAGCTCGACGTGCGACTAGCCCCGTTCGCCGCTGCGGTGCGCGCCGGCGTCGATCTCGTGATGGTCAGCAACGCCGGGTACCGCGGGTACGACCCGAGTGGTCTGCCGGCAGTGCTCTCCCGACGGATCGTGAACGGACTGCTGCGCAAGCGGCTCGGCTTTCGCGGCGTCGTGATCAGCGACACGATGGGCGCACCGGGCCCGAGCGGTCACGCCGACGCCGCGCTCGTTGCGGTCGAGGCAGGCACCGACGTCCTGCTCGAGCTCTCCGACGAGCAAAGCACGACCGCGTTCCGACAACTCTTTGCCGCCGCGAAATCCGGAAAGCTCCCGCTTGCAGATCTGCGCGCAGCCGACGCGCGCATCGCAAAGCTCAAGTCGTCGCTGCGCTGAGAACTGAGGCGGAGAAGGAGGGATTCGAACCCTCGAGGCAGGGATTTCCCCACCTAACGCCTTAGCAGGGCGCCGCCTTCAGCCACTCGGCCACTTCTCCGGGCCGACGCATCGTAGCGAGCTAGGAAGTCAGGAACGCGACGAGGTTC
>DASYAO010000016.1:0-3991 GCA_036501285.1 Gaiellaceae bacterium | reverse complement strand
GCGACCGAGGCGAGCGTCCCGAGGAGCAGCAGCGCCGTCTGGCCACCGTTCAAGGCGTAGTCGATCCCGCGGCCGGTGAGACAGACGTATCCGATCGCGAAGCCCAGCCCTTCGCCGACGATGCCGAACACCAGGCCGGCGAGCAGGCCGGCTGCGAGCTTCGCATCGACGACGCGTGAGCGTCTGGGCGTGAAGAGGAAGGTGGGGCGGATCGTTCCGTGGCGGTACTCGCTGGTCACGAGCATGACCCCCGCGAGTGCGGAGAAGACGCCGGCGAGGCTGCCGACGCTCAGCAGCCCGCGTTGATCCTCTGTGTCCATGAGGCTGGGCGCTTTCGTCAAGAGTCCGGAGAGCAGCGAGAAGAGAAGGACCAGCGCGACCATCCCGATCACGATCCCGAGGGTGGTGCGGGTCGTGCCGATCTTCAGCAGCTCGGCTTTGACCTGTGCGATCACGGCTGCGGCTCCGGCTCCGCGGTGAGCTCGAGGAAGATGTCTTCGAGCGACGAGCCTTCGGCGACAAGCTCGTGGATCGGGACGCCGGCTGCGAACGCGACATCGCCGACTTTCTCGCTGCTCACCCCGTGCACGAGCAGTCCTTGTTCGTTCACGGCCGTCGTCTCGATCCGCTCGCGCACCAGAGCGTCCTGCAGCTTCGATCGCTCCGGGGTGCGGACGCGAATCGATCCGCCGACACGGGCGGTCAGCTGTTCCAGCGAGGTTTCGACGACAAGCTTGCCGCGGTTGATGATCAGTATCTGATCGACGGTCTGTGCGACCTCCGCCAGCACATGGCTGGAGATCAGCACGGTCTTCTTGCCTGCTGCGAAGGCGCGCAGGAAGTCGCGCAGCCAACGCACACCCTCGGGATCGAGCCCGTTCGCCGGCTCGTCGAGGATCAACAGCTCGGGGTCGCCGAGCAATGCGGCCGCGAGCCCCAGCCGCTGCCGCATCCCGAGCGAGTACCCCTTGACGCGACGGTGAGCTGCGCCGTCGAGTTCGACCAGGCGCAGCACCTCGTCCACGCGCGAGTCCGGCAGCCGGGCCGCTCGGCTCAACGTCCGTAGGTGATCTCGGCCGGAGCGGCCCGGATGGAAGTCGGTCGCCTCGAGCACCGCCCCGACCCGCACCGCCGCCTCATCGAGTGCGGCGTAGGGGCGGCCGAAGATCAAGGCGCTGCCGGTGCTCGGCTTGGCGAGTCCGAGCAGCATCCGCAGTGTTGTCGTCTTGCCGGCCCCGTTGGGCCCGAGGAAGCCGGTGATCGTGCCCGGTGTGAGCGCGAACGAGAGCGAATCGACGGCAAGCACCGATCCGAACCGCTTCGTCAACGAATCGGCGACGACCGCGGGCATCGAGGCTCCGGCCGCCCCGGCTGGAATCGAATCAGACACAGGATGCGCCCGGCAGGAATCGAACCTGCGACCTCGTGCTCCGGAGGCACGCGCTCTATCCCCTGAGCTACGGGCGCTTGCCCTCTAGTCTAGACCTGTTGCATCTCAAAGCACGCATCGTCACCCTGCCGCTCGCGGAGACGTTCGTGATCTCGCGCGAGTCGCAGGACGACGTCGAGCTCGCGCAGATCGAGCTCGTGCACGACGGCGTGTCGGGCTTCGGCGAGGCGGCGCCGATCGAACGCTACGACGAATCGGCCGCGTCGGCGCTTGCTTGGCTCGAGCGCGTCGACCCCGGCGACGATCCGTGGTCGTTCCCGGAAGTTCCGGAAGGGGAGATGGCAGCGCGCTGCGCACTCGACGCTGCGTTCCACGATCTGCGCGGGAAGCTCACGGGGCTACCTGCGTGGCGCCTGCTCGGTCTTCGTCGCGACGGGCCGCCGACATCGTGGACCGTGTGGCTCGGCGATCCCGACGACATGGCGCGGCGAGCAGAGGCCGCGGCCGCGCGCGGCTTCCGGCGGCTGAAGCTGAAGCTCGGCGGCCGCGACGGACTCGACCTCGAGCGCGTGCGCGCGGTGCGCAGCGTGTCCGAGCTCCCGCTTCAGGTCGACGTCAACGAGTACTGGACGCTCGACGAGGCGCTCGAGCTCCTGCCGCAGATGGACCTCCAGTACTGCGAGCAGCCGCTGCCGGCGGGCGATCCCGGCGGCGCCGAGCTCAAGCGCCGCTCGCCGCTCCCGATCTACGTCGACGAGGACTGCCACACGCTCGCCGACGTGGCGGCCTGCGCCGAGATCGCGCACGGCATCACGATCAAGCTCGCGAAGTCCGGCGGCATCGCCGAGGCGGTCAGGATGGCGAACGCGGCCCGTGCGCTCGGGCTCGGCGTCATGGTCGGGTGCATGGTCGAGTCGGGCCTCGGGATCGCGGCCGGCGCCCAGATCGCGAGTCTCTGCGACCACGCCGACCTCGACGGCAACCTTCTGCTGGCAGACGATCCCTGGCCCGGTGTTGAATTCAGCGATGGCGTCCAACTCCCCTCAGACAGACCAGGCCTCGGCGTCGCGCCGGCTCGTCCTTCTCGCTGAGGGACATTCGGACGACTCGCATCACGGGAAGACCGCGCGCGGCGTCCTGCGCTACCGGCCCGAGCAAGTTGTCGCGATCGTCGACTCCGAGCGGGCGGGGGAGACGCACGACGGCATCCCGATCGTGGCGGGGATCGAGGAGACGCTCCGCTTCGAGCCGACCACGGCGCTCGTCGGAGTCGCGACGCAGGGCGGGCGCTTTCCGCCCGCGTGGCGTGAGCTCCTGAAGAGCGCGATCGCGAACGGGCTCGACGTCGAGAGCGGCCTGCACGAGTTCATCAGCGACGATGACGAGCTCGCGCAGCTCGCGCAGTTGCACGGGGTCACGCTTCGCGATCTGCGCAAGCCGCCGCCCGGGCTCAACGTCCCGACGGGCGAGAACCTGACGCACGACGCGGCGGTGCTGCTGACCGTCGGCTCCGACTGCGCGATCGGGAAGATGACCGTCGCGCTCGAGCTCGACGCCGAGGCGCGCAGGCGCGGCGTCGCGAGCGAGTTCGTGCCGACGGGCCAGACCGGGATCGCGATCGCGGGGTGGGGGATCTCGGTCGACGCGGTCGTCGCCGATTTCATCGCGGGCGCGTCCGAGCAGCTCGTGCTCGAGGGCATCGCGCGCGGCGGCCGCGTGCTCTGGGTCGAGGGGCAGGGCTCGCTGCTCCATCCCGCGTATTCCGGCGTCACCCTCGGGCTCGTGCACGGGAGCGCGCCGCACGCGTTCATCCTCTGCCACAAGGTCGGGCAGCAGTTCGTCGACGACGACGAGCGCTTCCCGATGCCGCCGCTCGCCGAGGTCGTCGAGCTCTACGAACGGAGCGCCCTGCTCGCCCGTCCGGCGAAGGTCGTGGCGATCTGCCTCAACTCGAAGGATTGCGACGAAGAGGCCGCGCGGGCCGCAATCGCCGCTGCTGAAGCCGAAACGGGGCTTCCGGCGGATGACCCCGTGCGCTTCGGTGCAGGGAGGATCACCCAAATAGCGCTAGAAAAACTCGGTCAAAGCGTCTAATTCCTAACAACCGAGGCGTAGGCCGTGAGCGCCTCCGACGAGACCGAGAGGAAACATGAAGAAGCTCTGTTATGCGCTTGCCCTGATGGGCATCACGCTCGCTTTCGCCGGAACCGCCTCCGCCAACCTGGCGGTCGGGGTCAACGACGACACCGGCAAGGATGCGAGCGCTTCGACCTGGTTCTACTCGACGATGCAGTCCGAGGGCCTGAAGATCAGCACCCTCACGCTGCTGTGGGACGAGACGAACCCGACAGACATTCCCGGGGCGGCGGCGGTCGACCAGGCCATCGCGAAGGCGAAGGCGGCCGGCATCACGATCGAGCTCGACCTCTACCCGATGCATTCCGCGGCGTTCACGGGCCTCTCGACCACCAGCACAGGGAAGTGCGCTGCCTCGAGCGATCCGCAGAGCTGTGGCAACACGGCGAACATCCAGGCTTTCGCCGCCTGGGCGGGCTCGGTGGCGAAGCGGTTCCCGAGCGTCAACCAGTTCGTGGTGATGAA
>DASYAO010000015.1:0-3412 GCA_036501285.1 Gaiellaceae bacterium | reverse complement strand
GTCGGCAGGGATGAACTCGAGTGCCTCGCGTGTCTCAGGCGGAAGCTCGACGAGCTCGGCCTCGTTCTCGCGCGGCAGGATCACGCGCTTCAGGCCCGCGCGCTGCGCGGCGAGCGACTTCTCACGGATGCCGCCGATCGGAAGCACCTGGCCGGTGAGCGTGATCTCGCCCGTCATCCCGATGTCCTCGGCGACCGGCTCGCCCCGCACGAGCGATGCGATCGCCGTCGCCATCGTCACGCCCGCCGACGGGCCGTCCTTCGGCACCGCGCCGGCCGGTACGTGGATGTGCACGTCGTGCTCCGCGAACCAGTTCTCTGCGACGCCGAGATCGTCCGTATGCGAGCGCACCCAGGAGAGCGCCGCCCGCGCCGATTCCTGCATCACCTCTCCGAGCTGGCCTGTGACGGTCAAGTGTCCCTTTCCGGGATACGCGGCCGCCTCGATGAAGAGCACGTCGCCGCCGGCCGCCGTATAGGCGAGCCCGGTCGCGACGCCGGGGTCGGCGGTGCGCTTGCGGACCTCGCCGCTGAAGCGCCGCGGCCCGAGCCACTCGCGCAGGCGTTTGTCGTCGACGCGCGGCTTCTGCGCCTTGCCTTTTGCCACCTGCGTCGCGGCCTTGCGACAAACGTCGGCCAGCCGGCGTTCGAGGTTGCGCACGCCGGCCTCGCGCGTGTACTCGCGGATGATCGTGCGCAGGACGGTGTCGGAGAGCGTCAGCTGCGCCCGCTTCAGCCCGGCCGCCTTCAGCTGCTTCGGCAACAGGTATTTCTTGGCGATGCCGAGCTTTTCCGCCTCGGTGTAGCCCGAGAGCGAGATCGTGTCCATGCGGTCGAGCAGGGGGCCCGGGATCGTGTCGACCGTGTTCGCGGTGCAGATGAAGAGCACCTTCGAAAGGTCGAACGGCAGGTCGAGGTAGTGGTCGCGGAAGGTCTTGTTCTGCTCGGGGTCGAGCACCTCGAGCATCGCGCTCGCCGGATCGCCGCGCCAGTCCGCGCCCATCTTGTCGATCTCGTCGATCAGGATCACCGGGTTCACGGATTCGGCGTCGCGGAGCGAGCGGATGATCGTGCCCGGCATCGCGCCGATGTACGTGCGGCGATGACCGCGGATCTCCGCCTCGTCGCGGACTCCGCCGACCGACATCCGCACGAACTTGCGGCCGAGCGCCCGCGCGATCGAGTGTCCGAGCGACGTCTTGCCGACGCCCGGCGGCCCGACGAAGCAGAGGATCTGACCCGAGATCTCGTTGCGGAGCTTCGCCACGGCGAGGTACTCGATGATCCGGTCCTTCACCTTCTCGAGGTCGAAGTGGTCGGTGTCGAGGACCTTGCGTGCGTTCTCGAGGTCGAGGTTGTCCTCGGTGAGCGTTCCCCATGGCAGCGTGAGGATCCATTCGAGGTAGCTGCGGATCACGCCGTACTCCGCCGCCGCCGACGGCAGCCGCTCGAGGCGGGTCAGCTCACGCTCGGCAGCCTTGCGGGTCTCTTCCGGGAGCGCCAGCTCGTCGAGCCGCTCGCGCAGCTCCTTGACGTCGGCCTGTTCCGGGTCGCCTTCGCCGAGCTCGTCCTGGATCGCCTTCAACTGTTGGCGCAGGAAGTACTCACGTTGGCCTTTCTCCATCTCCGACTGGACCTGCGACTGGATCTTCGAGCCGAGCTCGAAGACCTCGACCTCGCGCGAGAGGATCGCCGAGATCTGGCGCAGGCGCCGCTCGACGTCGACCGTCTCGAGGATCTGCTGCCGCTCGGCGGTAGGGATCGTGCGCAGCGTCGAGGCGACGAGATGCGCGAGGGCGCTCGGGTCGTCCACGTTCGTCGCGGCGAGCTGCAGCTCCTCGGGCAGGTAGGGCGCGAGCCCGATGATCTGCGAGAAGAGCCCTTGCACGTTGCGCGTCAGGGCCTCGACCTCGGGCGTGTCGTCGTTCTCGTCGGGCACGGCTTCGAGCTCGGCCACGAGATACGGGTCGTCGGAGAAGTGGCCGGCGATCTTGATTCGGTGCAGGCCGCCGACGAGAATGCGCAGCGTCCCGTCGGGGACGCGGATCATCTTGTGGATCACCGCGACCGTGCCGATGTCGTAGATGTCCTTCCAGGCGGGCGCCTCGACGGCCGCATCCTTGGCGGTGACGAGCGCAACGAGGCGGTCGCCGGCGACGACGTCGTCGATCAGCTTGATCGAACGCTCCTGGCCGATGGCGAGCGGTGTCATCGACTGCGGGAAGACGACCGTCTCCTTGAGCGGCAGCACCGGCAGCGTCGCCGGCAGCTCGATCTCGGTCTCGAACTCTGCGGGAACGTCGAAACTGAGGTCGGTCATTCTGCGCCGACCTCGACTGTCACGCGGCCGCGCGGCTGCGGCTGCTCCGTCACCGGCAGCGTGATCGTCACGACGCCGCGCTCGTAGCGCGCGTGCGAGCGCTCGGGATCGACGTTCTCGGGCAGTCGCACCTGCCGGTGGAACGGCCCGTACTCGATCTCCATCTGCTGGTAGGAGACGCCGCCGTCGAGCTTGGGCCGGCGGCGCTCGCCCGCGATTACGAGCACGCGCTCGCCGACGACGAGGTTGAGCGACGCCGGGTCGACGCCGGGGAGCTCGACGACGACGGTCAGCTCGTGCGGCTCGTCCGTGTGGAACGAGTCGACGTTCGGCCGGAAGCCGCGGCGGGTGCCCGCGAAGCGCGGCACCTGCCAGAGATCGGCGAAGAGCTCCTCGATCTCCTCGTGCAACTTGTCGAATTCCCTGCGGGGGCTCACGGTCTGGAAAAGGTACCCCGCCGGGTAGCTTTGAAGTCGTGGCGGGCTGGACTCGTTTCGTGCTGCGCCGGCGCGGGCTCGTGCTCGGCGTGTGGATCGCAGTCGCCCTGGCGGGCGGCTTCGCGAGCAGCAAGCTCACGCCGCTGCTTTCGAACACGTTCAACGTCCCCGGCACCGAGTCCGACCGGGTGCGGGCCGCGCTGGAGCGGCATTTCGGCGACCGGCCGGATGGTTCGTTCACGGCCGTCTTCCAGCTCGCGCGCAGGGCCGTCCCGGCCGAGCTCGCGCTGCTCCAGCGCGACGTCGATCGGGCATCGGCGGCGGTCCCACGCTCGGAGCCGACGAAGCTGAACCTCGGCGGTAGGCGCGTCGTCTTCGGCGACGTGATCTCGACGTGGAACGTCGCCCAGGCGAAGAGGTTCACCGAGCCGTTGCTGCGCGCTCTCGGTCGTCCGCCCGGGGTCTCGCACGTCTACCTGACCGGTGCCGGGCCGATCCAGCACGACCTCGATCCGGTCTTCAGCCAGGACCTCACGAAGGGCGAGAGCATCGCGATCCCGATCGCACTCTTGATCCTGTTGGCCGTCTTCGGGATCTCGTTCGCCGTGACGATTCCGTTCGTCTTCGCGCTCTGCACGATCATGGGCTCGCTCGGG
>DASYAO010000014.1:0-6472 GCA_036501285.1 Gaiellaceae bacterium | reverse complement strand
ATCGGAGTGTCCATGATCGCGACCTTCGGCTTCGGCAGGTCGGCCATCGCGCACAGCCGCTCGACCATCGCGTGCAGCGCCGGTGCTTCCTCGGGCCCGACAACCTTCGCGCCTGCGGCCGCGAGTGCGAGCTTGTCCGAGGTGTAGTACTGGAAGAAGGCGATGCCGATGACGATGATGAGCATCGGCGCGAGGCCGACGTTCAGCACCGAGAAGAGCACGACCGCGAAGACCACATAGAGCAGGCCGAGCAGCCCGGTCGTGAACAGCATCCGGAGGGTGAGGCCGCTGTCGCGGCCGTAGTTGCGACGTTTCATGCTTGCCATCGTACTCCTCGCCCATGACTAGACTCGGCTTCCGTGCTCCCTCGCCTCGCTTTCTTCGCCGTGCTCGCGGTGCTCCTAGCAGGCTGCGGCGGCAAGGTCGTCGCGCCCGTCGCCCAGACGGTCGTCGGCACGCTTCCGACCACCGCGCCCGAGCCGCCGGTGCCCGCGCAGTACAAGAACGGCGACCCGGCCGCGGGCAAGCAAGTGTTCACGAGCAAAGGCTGCACCGCCTGTCACACGCTGAAGGACGCCGGGGCGACAGGAACCGTCGGGCCGAACCTCGACGTTTCGAAGCCGACGCTCTCGCGCGCAGTCGACCGCCTGCTGAACGGCGGCAACGCCGGCGGCGCCGCCATGCCGCCCTTCAAAGGGACGCTGACGACGAAGCAGATCGCCGACGTCGCCGCCTATGTCGTCAAGGCATCGCGGCAAGGCTGATCGAGCTCCCGGCCGGCTTCCCCGGCGACGTCGCAGTCATCGCCACCGACTTCGACCGCACGCTCGTCGCAGAGGACGTGACACTGCGGCCACGGACGCTTTTGGTACTCGCGCGCGCGCGCGAGGCGGGTCTGCACGTGATCGTCGTCACCGGACGGATGGTCCGGTCGCTTCAACAGGCTCTCGCGCCCGCAAACCTGGATGACCCGTTCATCTGTTACCAGGGTGCGGTCGTCGTCGGGGACCACGGACGCTGGCTCCGCCACGAGCCGATCCCGCTCGATCTCGCCCGCGCGACCATCGCCGCGCTTGCCGATGAGGGCTACTCGCCGAATGTCTACGTCGACGACGAGCTCTTCGTCGCCGACGACACACCTGAGGCGCGGCGCTACGCGTCCCTCAACCGGATCGACTTCCACGTGGTCGGCGATCTGCTCGAATGGCTCGAAGACCCGCCGACGAAGCTCGTCGCGGTCGGCGATCCCGAGCAGCTCGACGAGCTGGAGCCGCGCATGAAGGAGCGCTTCGGCGAGAACGAGCACATCTCGAAGTCGCTGCCGCACTTCCTCGAGTTCGCACGCGCGGGTGTGACGAAGGGCTCTGGGATGGAGTTCCTCGCGCAGCACCTCGGCTTCGCGCGCGAGCAGACGATCGCCTTCGGTGACGGCGAGAACGACGTCGAGCTCGTCGAGTGGGCGGGCTACGGGATCGCGGTCGAGAACGCGCACGAGCGCGTGAAGGCGGTCGCCGAGTGGATCTGCCCGCCCGCCGCCGACGAGGGGGTGGCTCAGGTGCTCGAGGCGCTTCTAGACTCACGCGGATGATCGACCTGAAGGCGGCACGCGCAGACCCCGACCGCATCAGGTCGGCGCTCGCGCGGAAGGGCGCCGCCGACGCGTTCGACCAGATGCTTACGGCCGACGAGCGCTGGCGTCTCCTCGTGCCGAAGGTCGATGAGCTGCGCTCGCTCCAGAACATCAAGGGCAAGCCGACAGACGAGCAGCGCGAGCAGCTGCTTGGGATCAAAGAGCGGCTGCGGCGCCTCGAGGACGAGCTCGCTGTCGCGGAGGCCGAGCGCGACGCCTGGCTCGCGCAGGTGCCGAACCCGCCCGACCCGAGCGCGCCGGACGGCGACAGCGAGGAGGACGCCGAGGAGCTCCGCCGTATCGGCGATCCCGCGCCGGACGGGCCGGAGCACACCGAGATCGGCCGCTTCGAGCTCGAGCGTGCTGCGCGGCTCTCGGGCGCACGCTTCGGGTTTCTCGTCGGCGACACTGCGCTTCTCGGCCTTGCGCTCTACCGCTTTGCCCTCGATCGGGCGGTCGAGCACGGGCACGTGCCCGTTGTGCCACCGGTGCTCGTGCGCGAGGAGGCGATGTACGGCACGGGATTCTTTCCGACGGACCGCACGAACATCTACGCGCTCGAAGCCGACGGGCTCTATCTCACCGGCACGTCGGAGGTCGCGCTCGCCGGCATGCACATGACCGAGATTCTCGACGAGCTGCCGATTCGCTACGCGGGGTTCTCGACGTGCTTCCGACGCGAGTCCGGCGCCGCCGGCAAGGACACGCGCGGCCTCTTCCGTGTCCACCAGTTCAACAAGGTCGAGCTCTTCGTCTACTGCGAGCCCGAACGCTCGACCGAGGAGCATGAGCGGTTGCTTGCGTTCGAAGAGAAGCTCGTGCAGGCGCTCGGCCTGCCCTACCGCGTCGTCAACGTCGCGGCCGGCGACCTCGGCGCCCCGGCGACGAAGAAGTACGACATCGAAGCGTGGTTCCCGTCGCAGCAGCGCTACCGCGAGATCACGTCGACGTCGAACACGACCGATTTCCAGGCGCGCAGGCTCGGCATTCGCTATCGAGTCGACGAGAAGCGGGTCGAGACGCCGCACACGCTGAACGGCACTGCGGTTACGGACCGCTTCCTGCTCGCAATCCTCGAGAACTTCCGCGGCGACGTGCCTGATGTGCTCACGCCTTACGGCGCGCCCGCACGCGTCGAGAACTGATGTGCCGGGCTCTGCCCGTGCTCGTGCTCCTGCTCGCAGGCTGTGGGAGCTCGGCCGGGACGATTGTCTTCACGAGCACGCGTGACGGCAACGCCGAAGTCTACGTCGTGCGTGCGAACGGAAGTGGTCTCCGCAACCTGACTCTCAGCCTCGCACAGGACGGCGAGCCGGCGTGGTCGCCCGACGGCAAGCAGCTCGCGTTCGTGAGCGCACGCGCCGGCAACACGCAGGTCTACGTGATGAATCCCGACGGGTCCGGCCTCCGGCGGGTGACGCACCTGCCGACGGGTGACATGGCGCCGGTCTGGTCGCCCGACGGCTCGAAGATCGCATTCATGTGCACGACCGCGATCCCTCGCGTCGTCACGGAGATCTGCGTCGTCGACGCCGACGGGCGCAACGAGCGGCAGCTGACGACTCGCGCCGAGCACGACAACCTCTACCCGCAGTGGTCGCCCGACGGAAAGCGGATCCTCTTCACGAGCATGCGCTCGGGCACACAGGTGTACTCGGTCAACGCGTCGGGTGGGAGCGAGCGAAGACTCCTGCCGAACGTGCGCGGTTCCGCCGAGGCGGTCTACTCGCCCGACGGGTCGCAGCTCGCAGTGCTGATCAGCACGCCGCGCTGGGTGCTCGACGTGTTGGGCGCGAACATGACCGGGCTGCGCGAAGTTGCCGGCGGCAAGGGCGATGCGGACTCGCCCGCGTGGTCGCCGAACGGGAAGGAGCTCGCCTTCGACGACGGCAGCGAGATCTACGTCGTGAACGCCGACGGCTCCGACAGGCTCGAGCTCACGCACGGTCCCGGCGCGAGCCTCAGCCCACGTTGGTCGCCCGACGGCAAATGGCTCGCGTTCGAGCGAACTCGCGGAAATGCGTCGGATGTCTGGATCGTGAGGGCGAACGGCGCCGGCGCCCGCGACCTGACGCAGGAGGTCGGCAAGAACGGCGGCCCCGTCTGGCAGCCTTAGAACGCTTCCGCCACACTGTCGAAACGGCGGGGTGGCCGAGCGGTCGAAGGCACCGGTCTTGAAAATCGGAAGGCGCGCAAGCGTCTCCTGGGTTCAAATCCCAGCCCCGCCGCTTCTACCCGCATCGACCGCCGCGTCGTGTGTTTGGCGTCTGTGCGGACCGGCAACACGAACTGGCCGTGCCGCTCGTCGTTCTCGCAGTCGTCACTCCTGCCGCCGCCGTCGGCGGCATCGCGACCCTGCTCTACGCGGCGCTCCGCCGCTACTAGGCTGCAGGCCTGAAGGCGAGCAGCTCGGGGCCGTGGCGCGTGAGCCATGAGTCGGCGCGCCGCCAGCGCGGCCGGCGTGACGCGACGAGATCCCAGAAGCGGGCCGAGTGGTTCGGTTCGCGCAGGTGGCAGAGCTCGTGGACGACGATGTAGTCGAGTACCTCGAACGGCGCAAGCACGAGCCGCCAGTTGAACGAAAGCGTGCCACGGGTCGAGCACGATCCCCAGCGAGTGCGCTGGTCACGGATCTGGATCTCGCGATAGCGCACGCCCAGTGCCGGCGCTTCGTCGTCCAGCACCATCGTCACGAGCTCGCGCGCGGCTCGTCTCCCCTCGGCCTCGGACACCTGCGCAGGGTCGAGCCGGAGGCGCGGCTTCTGCGTCGCTCGTTCGCGCGCGATCCAGTCACGATGTGACGCGAGCACCGCTTCGATCTCGCGCGGCCGCATGCGCTCGGGCACGGTGAGCACTGCAGGCGCGCCCCACGGCACCATCAGCGACCAACGCCGCGCGCGCGGCGAGCGCCGGATGTCGACGAGCTCGTCCACACCCGGAGGCTAGTGTGAATGGAAGATGTCGCGCGCGATCGCAATGACGACGGCAGCGTTCGTGGCGTTCACCGCACTCGTCCTCAGCGGCGCGATGAACAGGATCGACGACTGGGGCGTCGACCACGTGATGCCCGCGCTCGCCCCGCGCGCGCCGGGAAACGGGGTCGTCGCCGCGGTCGGGCTTTGGCGTCCGTTCAAGCTCGATGTCCCGTGGTGGCAACAGGCTCTCGGCGCCTATAACTACCCGGCGTCCGTGCTCGTCTCGGGCCTCGTGATCACCGTCGCCGCGGTCGCGCTCCTGCGTCGCGGAGCGGTGGAAGCCACAGTCGTCTGGGTCGCGACCTGGTGCGTCGCGAACGGACTCGAGCTCGTCGGCAAGCACGAGCTCGAGCGTCCGGGAGTGCACTGGTCGAACGGGCACATACGGATTCACGTCCTGCCGTACGACAGCTCGTTCCCGAGCGGGCATACGGTGCGCGCAGTCGTGCTCGCGGCGACCGTTGCGTACGCCTGGCCGCGTGCGCGGTTCGCGGCCGCGGCGTGGCTCGCGCTCGTGCCGGCCACGCTCGTGGTCGATGCCGACCACACGATTTCGGACGTCGTCGGCGGCCTTTTGCTCGGACTGCTGCTTCTGTTGCTCGCACACGCGATGATCCGCAGGTGGACCCGGTCGCCGAACTACTCGATCGCCTCGAACGGGGCGAGCTCGGCGATCCGCTCACGGTTCTCGCGTACCTCGCAGGCGGCGACGTCGAGCTCCCCGACGAGGAGCTGAGCTCCGCCAGGCGCCGTGCGCTGCTCCTGCTCGCGGCAGGCGGCGACCCGCACCGTGACCTCTCCGTCGACGACCCGGCCGTCAAGTCGCTTGCAGTCGACCTCTGGAGCGAAGTGCGCCGAGACGAGCTCGCGGCCGGTCTCGACGGGCTCGCGCTCCGCGCCCGGGAGTTGCCGCGGGTGCGCGAGGCTGTCCTCGAGCTGGCGCACGACCTCGACCTCGCGTGGCGTCTCCTCGCCCTGGCGCTCGTCGCGGAGGAGCTCGGCCAGGAGGACGAGGTTTCGGAAGAATTCGGCGGTTGGAAATCCCCATAAAGATGGAGAGGAATTGGCCGATACCTATGGGAGAATCAGTTAAATCGTTCTCTCCAGAAGGGGGCCCTTTTTGCGGCGTTACATTCTCGTGCTCTTCGTCCTGCTCGCGGCGGCGGCCGCGCCTGTCGCCAACGCCTCGTCGATCGTGTCGACGAGCGACGAGCACTTCGTTTCCTTCGGCCTCAACGCGCAAGGGCAGGCGTTGATCAAGTACAAGGACGACGACGGCACCGTCCACCAGACTGTCGCCTACGGTGCGGAAAACGCGATCGCGCCAAAGGAGGGTGGGGTACAGGTGAACTTCACCTACGACTACTCGGGCGGCTACACGCTCTTCAAGAGCGACATCGCCAAGGCAACCGCGAAGCTCCGCGCCGACCAGGCCCTCTTCAAGAAGGCGCAGACAGCGGCGGCCGCACAGGGCAAGAGGTACACGCCCGACGTCACGAAGGACAGCGCGGCGGTGAACGCCGACTACGCAGCGATCTCGAAGCTGCACTCGCAGTCGAACAGTTTCGGCGACTCGGGCTTCACGTGCCGGAAATACACTGGCCCGAAGCTCGCGTTCCAGGTTGCCGCGTGCGACGCGCCCGACGGTAGTTACTGGGCCGTGCAGCAGTGGCAGCGTCAGCTTCCGGACTACGGTGTCACGCCGTCGAAGCAGCAGGCTGCCAACGAGCTGCATCTTTCGCACTGGACGGGCCCGCTGCCGGTGCTGACCGTCGAGACCGACTGGTCATACCACCAGTGGCAGCACATCTTCGGCACCTACACCTACAACGGCGGTGCCGTGTTCGGCTTCAAGGCGACGGCGGCA
>DASYAO010000013.1:0-1659 GCA_036501285.1 Gaiellaceae bacterium | reverse complement strand
CGCTCCGACACGACCGGGAACGCCGACGGCCCTTTGCGCACCTCGTCGAACGCGGCGATCGCGGCAAGCGCCTCCTTCAGCGACCCCTCGCGCGCCTCGTGCGTGACGACGTGCAGCGCCGCGCCCTCGCCGTTCGGATGCTGCAGCAGGCGTGCGATCGAGACGTCGCGCTCGGCCAGAGCTTCCGCGACGCGCGCGAGCACACCCGGGCGGTCTTCGACCTTGAGGTTGAAGTAGTACGGCGAGCGGTGTTCGCCCTGCTCGAGCTTCGGCAGCTGGCGCCAGGCCGCGTCGTTCTGTAGAAAGCCGGTGTCCATCGTCCCGATCACGCTGACCATGTCGGCGATCACCGCCGAGGCGGTCTCGACGCCGCCGGCGCCGGGGCCTTCGAGTGTGATCTCGCGGATCGCATCGCCCTGCAGCATCACCGCGTTGAACGCGCCTTCGACCGCGGCGAGCGGATGGTGGCGGTCGACGAGCGCAGGCCCGACGCGAACGTCGACCTTGCCGTCCACGAGCCGCGCCGCGCCGATCAGGCGGATCACCATCTCGAGCTCGCGGGCAGCCGCGATCGCGAGCGGGTCGATCACGTCGATGCCGACGACATCGACGTCCGCGAGCTCGTAGCGCGAGTTGAACGCAACCGTCGCGAGAATCGCCATCTTCGCCGCCGCATCCGCGCCCGAGACGTCGTCGGTCGGGTCGGCCTCGGCGTAGCCCTTGTCCTGCGCGTCCTTCAGCGCCTCGGCATAAGTCTTGCCGCCCTCCATCTCGGTGAGCATGTAGTTGGTCGTGCCGTTGACGATCCCGAGAACGCGGTGCACGTTCGTGACGACGAGCGACTCGCGCAGCACCTTGATCACGGGGATCGCCGCGCACACGCTCGCTTCGAAGCGAAGCTGCGTGCCCGCGCCCGTCGCAGCCTCGAAGAGCTCTGCCCCGCGCCGCGCCACGAGTTGCTTGTTCGCAGTGACGACGTGCTTGCCGCCGCGCAGGCACTCGAGCACGTAGCCGCCGGTCGGCTCGACGCCGCCCATCACCTCGGCGACGACCTTGATCGACGGGTCGCTGACGATCTCCTCGATGCTCGTCGTCAGCACGCCGTCGGGCGCCGGCCACTTGCGTTCCTTGCCGGGATCGCGGACGAGCGCCTTGACGACGCGCAGCCGGTGCCCGGTCGCGCGCTCGATGTCGTCGGCCTGCTCGTTCAGCAGGCGGTTGACGGACGCGCCGACGGTGCCGTAGCCGAGAAGTGCGACAGGAACGTCGACGCTTGCCACTTAGGCCGGAACCTCCCGCCGACCAAGCCCACGCAGGCGTTTGCCGACTTCTTCGATCTCCGTCGCCGCGAGCTTCTTGCGCTCGGCCTCGAGCACAGGCGCGCCCTTGTCCATCTCGGCGATCCACTCCTTCGCGAAGGATCCGTCCTGGATCGCGGTCAGCACCTTCTTCATGTTCGCCTTCACGTCCGAATCGACGACGCGCGGGCCGACTGCGACCGAGCCGTACTCCGCGGTGTCGGAGATCGAGTAGTGCATGCGCTCGATCCCGCCCTCGAAGATCAGGTCGACGATCAGCTTCACCTCGTGCACGCACTCGTAGTAGGCGAGCTCCGGCGGGTAGCCGGCCTCGACGAGCGTCTCGAAGCCGTCCTGGATC
>DASYAO010000012.1:0-18607 GCA_036501285.1 Gaiellaceae bacterium | reverse complement strand
CGGCAAGCTGCCCGTCGTGACCTTCACCGCCGGCGGGATCGCGACTCCGGCCGACGCTGCGCTCTGCATGCAGCTCGGCGCCGACGGTGTCTTCGTCGGCTCGGGGATCTTCAAGTCAGGCGATCCCGAGAAGCGCGCCCGCGCGATCGTCGAGGCGACGACGCATTACCTCGACGCCGACGTGCTTGCACGCGTCTCGGCTGGTCTCGGCGAGCCGATGGTCGGCATCTCGACGCAGACGCTCGACCCGTCGCAGCTGCTGGAAACACGCGGCTGGTAGCCGCGCTGTAGGCGCGGCGCCGAGGACGCGTGCACGTAGCGCGCCCGTCCGTCTGCGTAGGCGACCTCGAGCGCCTTCAGACAGTTCGCACGCTGCGAACGCGTAGCTCGGCCGGAGAGGTTTTCGCCTTTCGTCTCACATCGGTCACAGACACGTCACGACTTCGGCGGTAGCCTCGTCGGCATCAGGGGCGGGAGGTGGGTCTCCCGCGTTTGTCGCGTGTAATTGAAGAGCGGCGTCAGCCCTTGAAAGCGCCCATGTAGACGAGTACCTGCGCGTTCTTGGGTGCATGACTCCCCGGAGCCGGCGTCTGCGCGACGATCACGCCTGCCTGGGCGCGGTCGCTCACGGCTCTCCGCAGGAAGATCAGTCGTAGCCCGGCGTGTTGCAGCGCCGGCACGGCCTGGGGAATCTTCTGGCCGACCACGTTCGGGACGGTCTCGACCTGGTTCGCATTCGGCCCCGACGAGACGTTCACCGTGACCTGCGAGTGCGTCGGTGCACTCGCGCCGCCCTGAGGGGACTGCGCGACAACTGTGCCGAGCGGCTCGTTGCTCGGTACGTAGGCGACACTCGCGACGTAACCGGCGCCGTCGAGCTGTTGAACCGCCGGCTGGAGCTCGCCGGAGAGCGACGGCACCGAGCTCGTGGCGGGCGCCGCCGTCGTCGGCTGCTGCGTGGTGGTCTGCTGCGTCGTCGTCTGCTGAGCCGTCGTCGCGGGAGCGGTGGTGGCGGCATGAGTCGTCGCCGGAACGGTCGTCGTTGCCTTCGTCCCGTTCGAGAGGTTCACGCGCACCGTCGAGCCTCGAGCGGCCGACGCGCCGCCGGTCGGGTTTTGCGCAACGACCGTCCCCCTCGGCTGCGTCGACGGAACCGTCGCCGTCACCACGCGGAACCCGGCGTTACGAAGACCGGTGACGGCCGATTGTCCGGACTGGCCGGCGAGATCGGGCACCGGAAGCCGAAGCTGCTTCTGCCCTGAAGTCGTCGTCGTTCCCGCGGCCGTCGTGGTCACGACCACCGTCGTCGCACCCGTGTGCTTCGAGTGATGCCGCGTCAGCAGGATCGCGGCGATCGCCGCCGCGGCCGCGGCGAGCACGGCAATCGTGAGCAGCATCCCGAGACCGATGCCGTTGCCCGGCTCAGTCCCGGGCGGAGGAGCGACAGGCGGCGGTGGCGGCGGCGCGACGGCCGTCGGCTCTTCGCCCCACCCGTCCGACCCGCCTGGATCGATCGTCATCCGCGATAGGCCCCCATGTAGACGAGCACCTGCGAGTTCTTCGGCGCCGACCCTCCCGGGGCGGGGGTCTGAGCGACGACCTTGCCCGCCTCGGACCGATCGCTCACCGTGCGCTTGAGCATGACGAGCCGAAGCCCGGCGCCGTGCACAGCGCCGAGGGCGGCGGGAATCGACATGCCGACGACGTTCGGCACTGTTCCCTGAGTATTCGCCTTGCCCGAAGAGACGTTGATCGTGACCTGCGAGTTCGCCGGCGCGGTCGCGCCGGGGCTCGGCGACTGCGCGACGACGGTGCCGAACGGCTCGCTGCTCGGGACGTAATGGACGACCGCGGCGAGCCCAGCGCCGTGCACGGCGTCGAGCGCGCCGCTCAACGAACCCGAGAGATGCGGAACGGTGACATTCGAAGGCTGAGTAGTCGTCGCCGCGGTCGAGGCCTGAGTGGACGCCGTCGTGGTCGCGGTCGTGGTCGCCGTTGTCCTCGGCGGCGAGGCCGCGGTCGTCGCCGGGTGAGTGCCGGAGCTATGCACCGTGGCGGCGACCGATGCCTGCGTTCCGGCCTTCGCGTGATGGTGGCCGTTGCCCCGCGTGGCGAGCAGCACGGCAAGAGCCGCTGCTGCGGCCGCGAGCACGGCAATCGTGACCATCATCGCGGGGCCGATGCCCGTCGGCGGGCCGTCGCCTGCAGGCGACGGCGCGTCCATCATGGTGCGCTCATCCGGCGACCAGCTCATCGCCGGAGTTGTTCTCGGGTTGCTATGTCCGCAAACCGCCGCGCTCGTGATGGGCGCGGAAGAAGTTCTCGCTGCCCGCGCTCGCCATCGCCCCCGATGCGCTGATCTCGAGCGAGAGCGCCGCAGCGGCGACGATCTGCGCCAGCCGGTAGACCCGCCCCTGGCCGGCGCAGCCGATCGAGGCGAGCCAGTCGCGTGCGGAGGGAAGCGTCGTGCCGCCGCCGACGGTGCCGACCTCGAGGCCGGGGAAGCGGATCGTCGCCTGCAGGCCGCCCTCGACCCTCCTTGCCGTTCCGTGCGCCATCGACGACGTGCCGACCATGCCGAGGTCCTGACCCGTCGCCGCGAAGACGGCTGCGACGGCCGAGGCCGGCGTGAACGCGACCGATTGCATGCCCGAAGCGATGCTGCCGTGCGTCCCGGCCCACGAGAACGTCTCGAGCTCCTCCGCTGTTGTACGGAGAACGCGCCGAATCTGTTCGTCGGGGATGAACGCCTCCGCGAGCACCGTCTTGCCGTGGCCCGCGTGGAAGTACTCGTACGATGGTTTCTTGTCGCCGCCCATGTTCGCCTCGAGCACGGTGTGCTCCGGCTTCACGGGCGCGCGCTCGATCACGTATCCCATGTTCAGCGCGTACGCGTTGCGCGTCATCATGTTCGGCCCGACCGCGTCGCCCGTCGTCCATGCCCAGAGCACGTGGCACATCGGCCCGACGACATGCGTCTTGACCTCGCGGAGGACGGCCCGCTTCGAGAGCGTGGGGTCGTCCGACGATGCCAGCCAGTCGCGCATCGCCGGCAGCTCGGCCTCGACCCAACTCGCGAGCGCGATCGCCTGCGCCGAGTCGGCGCAGACGAAGCACGAGGCGCGCGTGATGCGGTCGGCGAGGACGTAGGTCTTGACGACGCCGGCCGCCGTCGCACCCCTCGTCATCGAGAGCGTCAGGCTGCCCTCGGTGTGTGCGAGCGGAACGAGCACGTCCTCCTCGGCGCGACCGCGCTCGCGAACGCTGCCATCGTCGGCGAGCTCGTAGTCGCCGAGCTCGATCCGGACGGGACAGAGCGAGACGGGTATCACTGCGACGCCGGTGACGGCCTCTGCCGCCTTGGCGAACGGCGCGAGATCGACTGACGTGACGAGACCCTCGACGCCCGCGAGCCTCTGGCGCTCCTCGATCGAAGCCGGATCGTTCTTCCGCGGCCACCGCATAGTCGATACGTTCGCAGAATGGCCGCGGTGACGATGGACGGGCGGGCGCTCGCAGAGCGGATCAGGGCCGAGGTCACCGAGGAGGTGCGGGCGATCGGCGGCGTCGGGCTGACGACCGTGCTGGCCGGCGACGATCCTGCCTCCGAGATCTACATCCGGAGCAAGCACAAAGCGGCCACCGAGGCCGGCTTCCGCGCGGACGATGTCAGGCTGCCGGCCTCGATCCGCGAGCCCGAGTTGCTCGAGCGCGTCGCCGACCTGAACGCCGATCCTTCGGTCGACGCCCTGCTGGTACAGCTGCCACTGCCGGATGGCATCGACGAGGAGCGTGTGATCCGCGCAGTCGACCCGTTGAAGGACGTCGACGGCTTCCATCCACTCAACGCCGGCGAGCTCCTGCTCGCGCGACCGCGGCTCGTGCCCGCCACCGCGCGCGGCGTGATGGCGCTCCTCGCCGAGTACCGCATCGAGCTCGACGGAGCGCGCGCGGTCGTGATCGGCCGCAGCGCGATCGTCGGCAAGCCACTAGCCCAGCTGCTGGAACAGGCGAACGCGACCGTCACCGTCTGCCATTCGCACACGCGAGACCTCGAGCTCCACACGCTCGAGGCGGACGTGCTCGTCGTCGCTGCCGGGCGGCCCGGGATCGTGTCACCCGAAATGGTGAAAACGCGTGCCACGGTGATCGACGTCGGCATCAACAGAACCGAAGCGGGGCTCGTCGGCGACGTCGATCCAGGCGCTGCCGACCGCGCTTCGCACATGACGCCGGTGCCCGGTGGGGTGGGTCCGATGACAATCGCCTGCCTACTCCAGAACGCGGTCATCTGCGCGCGCCTCCTGCGCGCTTGAATTTCCCTTGCGAGCAGGGAATCCCTCGGGTTATCGTTGCGTCCTTCCGTCGGTCGACGGGTTGTGTCCATCCAAGAAGGAGTCAGGTAGTTGGCAGAAGGCACCGTCAAGTGGTTTTCGAACGAGAAGGGCTTCGGCTTCATCGAGCGCGAGGGTGGCGACGACGTGTTCGTGCACTTTTCCGCGATCACGATGGACGGCTACAAGTCGTTGACCGAGGGTCAGCGCGTGTCGTTCGAGGTCGTGCAGGGCGACAAGGGCCTGCAGGCTGCGAACGTTCAAGCGGCCTAGCTTCTTTCGGAACCATTCTCAACGCGAAGGGCTCCGAAAGGGGCCCTTCGTTTTTGACGGCAACACCTAGGATTGGATTCGGTCATGGCAATCACCCGGGAAGAGGTTCTCCACGTCGCTCGGCTGGCACGGCTCGAGCTGTCCGACGACGAGGTCACGCGCTTCCAGGAGCAGCTTTCCGCGATCCTCGAGGCGGTCTCGAAGGTCTCCGAGCTCGATCTCGCGGACGTGCCGCCGACCTCGCACCCGCTCGAGATCGCGAACGCGTGGGCCGAGGACGAGCCCCGACCGTGCCTCTCGCTCGACGAGGCCTTCGCGAACGCACCAGACCGCGACGATGACTTCTTCAGGAGCCCGCCCGCGTGATCGACACCCTCAAGCTCACGGCGGAGCAGGCGAATGAGCTGCTTCGCAATGGCGACATCTCGGGCGAGGAGCTCTTTGCGGCCTATCGCGCGGCGATCGACGAGCGCAACGAGGAGCTGAACGCATACCTGACGCTCGCCGACGATCCCGGTGGCGACGGGATCCCGATCGCGCTCAAGGACGTGATCTCGACGAAGGGCGTGCGCACGACCGCCGGCTCGAAGATCCTCGAGAACTACGTGCCGGTCTTCGACTCGACGGTCGCTGCGAACTGCAAGGCGCATGGCCTGCGGACGCTGGGCAAGACCAACACCGACGAGTTCGCGATGGGCTCGTCGAGCGAGAACTCTGCATTCGGCCCGTCGCGCAACCCGTGGGATCCGACGCGAGTGCCCGGCGGCTCGGGCGGCGGCTCGGCGGCCGCAGTTTCGGGAGGGCTCGCGCCGTGGGCGCTCGGCTCCGACACCGGCGGGTCGGTCAAGCTGCCCTCTGCGTTCTGCGGGAACGTCGGCCTGCGCCCGACCTACGGCACCGTTTCGCGTTACGGGATCGTCGCGTTCGCGTCGAGCCTCGATCAGGTCGGGCCGGTGACGAAGACCGTGCGCGACTGCGCATATCTGTACTCGGTGATCAGCGGTCGCGACTCGAACGACTCGACGACCGTCGACGTTCCGCAGGTCGTCGTCCCCGACGACGAAAGCTTGAAAGGGCTTCGGATCGGCCTCCCGCGCCAGTTGAACGAGGTCGAGGGCATCGAGCCGGGCGTGAAGGGCGCCGTCGCGGCGGCGATTGCGTATGCAGAGCAGCTCGGCGCGTCGGTCGACACCTGCGAGCTGCCCCTCTCGGTCGACTACGGCCTGCCCTGCTATTACCTGATCGCGCCGGCCGAGGCGTCGGCGAACCTCGCGCGCTACGACGGTGTCCGCTACGGCCTTCGATCGCCGGGCGACACGTTCAGCGAGATGGTGATGGCAACGCGGCACGATGGTTTCGGCGACGAGGTGAAGCGCCGGATCATGCTCGGGACATACGCCCTCTCCGCCGGCTACTACGACGCGTACTACGGAACCGCGCAGAAGGTGCGAACGGTGATCAAGCGCGAGCACGAAGAGCTCTTCGAGCGCTTCGACCTTCTGCTCTCGCCGACGTGCGCGACGACGGCATTCCCCGTCGGCGCGAAGACGCAGGACCCGCTTGCGATGTACCTGACCGACGTGCTGACGATCCCGTCGAACATGGCCGGCCTGCCGAGCATGTCGATGCCGTGCGGCCTGTCCGACGGCCTGCCCGTCGGTCTTCAGCTGATCGCTCCGCAGTTCGGCGAGAACACGCTCTTCCGCGCAGGCCACGCGCTCGAGCAGGCGATCGGGTTCGACTATGTCCCGGAGCGGCTCCGTGCCTGACTGGGAGCCCGTCATCGGGCTCGAGATCCACGTCCAGCTGAAGACCGAGACGAAGATGTTCTGCCGCTGCCGGAACGGCTTCGGCGGTGGGCCGAACACGCAGACGTGCCCGGTGTGCCTCGCGTTTCCGGGTGCCTTGCCGGTTCCGAACCGTCGCGCGATCGAGGAGACGATCAAGCTCGGGCACGCGCTCGGATCTGAGATCGCGGAGCGGGCCGTGTTCCACCGCAAGAACTACTTCTATCCAGACAATCCGAAGGCGTACCAGATCTCCCAGTACGACGAGCCGCTCTGTGTCGGCGGCCGCCTCGACGTCCCGACCGAAGCAGGCGCTGTCCGCGTCGGCATCGTGCGCGCGCACCTCGAAGAGGACGCGGCGAAGAACGTGCACGTCGCAGCGTCGGGCCGCATCCACGGCGCGACCGCGACGCTCGTCGACTTCAACCGCTGCGGCACGCCGCTCGTCGAGATCGTCACGCAGCCGGACATCCATTCGGCGGATCTCGCCAAGCGCTTTCTGCAGCTCTTGCGGCAGACGATCGTCGAGCTCGGCATCTCCGACGCCGAGCTCGAGAAAGGGACGATGCGCTTCGACGTCAACGTGTCGATTCGCCCCGAAGGATCGGACGAGCTTCGCACGCGGACGGAGCTCAAGAACATGAACTCGTTCAACTTCGCCGCGAAAGGGATCGAGCGCGAAGTCGCGCGGCAGATCGGGATCTACGAGGCCGGCGGCCACGTCCAGCAAGAGACGTTGCACTTCGACCCGACGAACGAGGACTCGCCGCCGCTTCGCTCGAAGGAGGAGGCGCAGGACTACCGCTACTTCCCCGAGCCCGATCTCGTGCCAGTGCATCCGCCCGCGGACGTGGTCGCTCGCCTCGCCACCGAGATCGGCGAGCTACCGGCCGCGCGGATCGACCGCATCGCGCGCACGCTCTCCTTCTACGACGCAGACGTACTCGTGACCGGCGGCCTCGACCGGCTCTGGTCGGACGTCGTCGACACGGGAGTCGATCCGAAGGAGACCGCGAACGTGCTCGCGAACGCGTTCGTCGCGACCGGTATCGAACCTGAGCAGGTCGACGCGGGTGAGCTCGGGAAGCTCGTCGCCGCCCGCGCGACGATGCAGCGCGAGGCGTTCGACGAAGCCCTGACACACGTCGGCGACGAGGGTTTCAGCGCCGAGCCGTATCTCGCGCAGACGGTCGTCAGCGACGTGTCGGCTCTCGACCCGGTGATCGACGAGGTGATCGCGGCGAACCCGGGCCAAGCGGCCGACTATCGAAGCGGCAAGGATGGTCTGCTCGGATTCTTCGTCGGGCAGGTGATGAAGGCGACGGGCGGCAAGGCCGATCCGCGTGTCGTCAGCGGCCGAGTGCGGGAGAAGCTGCGCGGCGATTGACGAACGCACGTGCGGGTACACACCTCGGAGCGAAATCCGACCGAGGAGAGAACCGATGGCCCGCGAGATCGACGAAGAGCTCACCAAGTACGTCGCCGACGCCCACGCAATCGAGGTGCAGGCGATCGCTCAGCTCGAAAAAGCGCCCGACGTGGCGAAGGACCCTGACTTCGCACAGGCGCTGAGAGACCATCTCGCGGAAACGAAAGGTCACGAGCAAAGGACGCGCGACCTGCTCGCCGAGCGCGGCGCGGAGCCGAGCAGGCTCAAGGACATGGTGATGGCGGTCGGTGGCAAGGGATTTCTTGCGTTCGCTCGGGCAATGCCGGATACGCCGGGAAAGCTGCTCGCGCACGCGATTTCCTACGAAGCGCTCGAAACCGCGGCCTACGAGCTGCTCGCGCGCACTGCGGACCGGGCCGATGACACGCGGGTTGCGGCGGCGGCGCGCGCGATCTGTGACGAGGAGCGCTCGATGATGGGCAAGCTCGAGGAGTGCTACGACGGCGTCGTCGACATGTCGCTGCGCGAGGTTGCGGCGGACGATCTGAACGATCAACTGCGCAAATACCTGGCCGACGCGCACGCGATCGAGCAGCAGGCGATCCAGCTGCTCGAAAAGGCGCCCGACCTCTCGGGTGACACGCCCTTGAACCAGCTCTACGAAGATCACCTCGTCGAGACACGGGAGCACGCGGAGCTCATCAAGGCGCGCCTCGACGCTCTCGGCGGAGACACCTCCTCGATCAAGGACGCCGCGATGCGACTCGGTGCGCTCCAGTGGGGTGCGTTCTTCGCCGGGCATCCGGACACGGCCGGGAAGTTGGCCGCCTTCAGCTTCGCGTTCGAGCACCTCGAGATCGGAGGCTACGAGGAGCTCAAGCGGGTGGCACGGCGAGCCGGCGACGACAGCACGGTCGACGTCGCCGAGCGGATCCTGGCGCAGGAGCGGACGGCAGCCGAGCGGCTCGAGGGGATGTTCGACGAGGCGGTGACGCTCTCGCTGCGGGCGGTCGGTGTGACGACGCCACACTGAGGTCGGGCAGCTAGCCTCTCCCTCGTGGAGAAGCGCTATCTGTTCACGCCGGGGCCGACCCCGGTGCCGCCGGAAGTGCTCGCGGCAATGGCCGAGCCGATCGTCCACCATCGCGGGCCGGACTTCAGGCTCGTCTACGAACGCTGCCTGTCGCGGCTCCAGGAGGTCTTCCGCACGCGCTCTCAGGTGCTGCTCTTCGCTGCCTCGGGCACCGGCGCGATGGATTCGGCCGTTTCGAACCTGACGACGCCCGGCCAGCGCGTCGCAGTCGTGACCGCCGGCGCGTTCGGCGAGCGCTGGGTCGCGATCTGCGAGCGCTACGGGCTCGACGTGCAGCGGATCGCTTACGAGTGGGGCGAGACGCCAGTGCCCGACGAGGTCGGCTCGACAGTGGCCGAGAGCGGCGCGCGCATCGTCTTCTGCACGCAGTCGGAGACCTCGACCGGCGTCGTCAGCGACGTCCAGGCGCTGAAGGCGGCGGTCGGTGACGCGGTGCTCGTCGTCGACGGCATCTCGTCGCTCGGCGCGGTTCCGCTCGAGACCGACGCGTGGGGAATCGACGTCGTGCTCTCCGGCTCGCAGAAGGCGCTCATGTGCCCGCCGGGGCTCGCGATGGCCTCCGTCGCCGACCACCTCTGGGAGAGCCTGCCGCCGTCGCGCACCTTCTACTTCGACTGGCGCGCGACGCGGAAGGCACAGGACGCCTTCGACGCGGCGTTCACGCCGGCGGTGTCGCTGATCCGCGGGCTCGACGTTGCGCTCGGGTTGCTGCTCGGCGCCGGCCTCGATGCCGCGTTCGAGCGGCACGTGCGGCTCGGCCGCGCGACGCGTGCCGGGCTCAAGGCGATGGGGCTCGAGCTCTTCTCGCCGGACGACGACTCCTCGTCCGTCGTCACCGTCGCGCGCTGTCCCGACGGGATCGACGGGAACGAGCTGCTGCGTCACCTTCGCGACAAGCACGGCGTCACGCTTGCACCGGGGCAGGGCGGCTTGAAAGGGAAGATCTTTCGCATCGGGCACATCGGCTGGTTCGACGCCTTCGACATCGCGGCCGCGCTTGCGGCGGTCGAGCTGTCGCTCGTCGAGCTCGGCGCCGACATCGACCGTGGCGTCGCAGTCACGCGCGCGTTCGAGGCGTACGAGCAGCGTGTCTCAGTGGCCTGAGGCGGTCGAGCGCGTCGCCGCGGTGTTGCGCGTCGGCGCAGTCGATGCGACGGTGCAGGAGTTCGCGCAGGGAACGCCGACCGCCGAGGCGGCTGCGCGCGCAATCGGCTGCGGCCTCGAGCAGATCGTGAAGAGTGTGGTGTTCGTCTGCAACGGCGAGTACGTGCTCGCACTCATCCCGGGCGACAGGCGCGCCGACGAGCGCAAGGTCGCGACCGAGATGGGAGCGCGGCAGATCCGCGTCGCGACCGCCGAGGAAGTCGTCGAGGCGACGGGGTTCGAGCCCGGCGCTGTCGCGCCGTTCCCACGTCGCGAGGTCGTCGCGGCGCTGATCGAGCGGACGCTGCTCCAGCACCCGGAGGTCTGGATCGGCGCCGGTTCGCCCGCGCACATGGCGGCGCTTGCGCCGGCCGACCTGCAGCGCCTTTCGGGCGCCCGAACGGCCGATCTGACGAGCCCCCGGTAGCATTTCGACGATGGAGCCGACCGAGAAGATCTGGATGAACGGCGAGCTCGTCGACTGGGACGACGCTCGCATCCACGTCGGCGCTCACGGCCTCCATTACGGCACCGGAGTCTTCGAAGGAGTCCGTTGCTACGACACGCCGAAGGGTCCTGCCGTCTTTCGCGGCACCGACCACATGCAGCGCCTGCACAACTCGGCGCGGCTGATCAACATGGAGATCCCGTATTCGGTCGACGAGCTCCGCACGGCGACGACGGACCTGCTCGGCGCCTGCAACCTGCGAGAGTGCTACATCCGACCGATTGCCTTCTACGGCTCCGGCCAGCTCGGCGTCTCGGCGCGCGGCAATCCGGTCGAGACGGTGATCATGGCGTGGCCCTGGGGGACGTACCTCGGCGAAGAGGCGCTTCGCTCGGGCATCCGCACGAAGATCTCGAGTTGGCAGCGCGTCCCGCCGAACGTGATCCCGCACGCTTCGAAGGCAACCGGCGTCTACCTGAACTCGATGCTCGCCGTCTCCGAGGCGCAACGCGCCGGCTACGACGAGGCGATCATGCTGACGCCGGAGGGAACAGTCGCCGACGGCCCGGGCGAGACGATCTTCATGGTGCGCGACGGCGTCATCTCGACGCCCGGCCTCGAGACCGGGATCCTGCACGGCATCACGCGCGACTCCGTGATCACGATCGCGAAGAGCCTCGGCTACGCGGTGCACGAGCGGACGCTGATTCGCTCGGATCTCTATCTCGCGGACGAGGTGTTCATGTGCGGCACGGCAGCCGAGGTGACGCCGGTTCGCTCCGTCGACGACCATGAGATCGGCGTCGGCGACGTCACGCTCGAGATCCAGAGGAACTATCTCGACACGGTGCGCGGTGCGACCGACCGCTTCGCGGACTGGCGCGAGCTCGTAACGCCCGCAGCATCCCGCGCCGCGTGAGCGCACTGTGAGCACGGCCACGCGCGCGATTGCGCTGTCGTCTCCGTGGATCGACGAGCGCGACGAGGAGCTCGTGCTCGAGGTGCTGCGGTCGGGGCGCCTCTCGCTCGGCCCTGCCGGGCCTCGGTTCGAGGAGCTGCTCGCGGCTGCGACGGGCGCACCGTACTGCGCCGCCGTCTCGTCGGGCACCTCCGGGCTTCATCTCTGCATGCGTCTCGCCGGCGTGCAACCCGGCGACGAAGTCATCACCTCGCCGTACTCGTTCGTCGCGTCCGCGAACGTCGCGATCTACGAAGGTGCGACGCCGGTCTTCGCTGACATCGACCCGAACACGTTCAACCTCGACCCGGACGCCGTCGAAGCCGCGATCACGCCGAAGACGCGCGCGATAGTCGCCGTCGACATCTTCGGCTATCCCTGCGAGATCGACGAGCTGCGCGCGATCTGCGACCGGCACGGGCTTGCGCTCGTGGAGGACGCCTGCGAGGCGCTCGGCGCCCGCTACAAGGGCAAGCCGGTGGGCTCGCACGGCCATCCTGCGACGCTCGC
Source organism: Gaiellaceae bacterium (assembly GCA_036501285.1). Classification (GTDB taxonomy): domain Bacteria; phylum Actinomycetota; class Thermoleophilia; order Gaiellales; family Gaiellaceae; genus PALSA-600. Next base: position 6,671 of record DASYAO010000012.1, on the reverse strand, counting down.
CTTCTATCCGAACAAGCAGGTGACGACCGGCGAGGGCGGCGCGGTGACGACGGGTTCGGCCGAGGAGTACGAGCTGCTCGTCTCGCTGAGAAACCAGGGACGGCTCGAGACCTCGAGCTGGCTCCAGCACGGAAGGCTCGGCTACAACTACCGCCTCGACGACGTCTCGGCTGCACTCGGCATAGGGCAGCTCGAGAAGCTCGACCGCATCCTGGCGTGCCGCCGTGAGGTGGCCGCCCGCTACGGCGAGCTGCTCGCGGCACTCGACGTCGAGACGCCGCTGCCCGACGACGAGAACCACGAGCGCTCCTGGTTCGTCTACGTCGTGAAGCTCCCGCAGGGGATCGATCGCGACGGCGTCATCCACCGCCTCGCCGCGGAGGGCGTCGCGGCGGCTCCGTATCTCCCGTCGATCCACCTCCAGTCGTACATGCGCGAACGCTACGGCTTCGCGGAGGGCCTCTGTCCTGTGAGCGAGGACACGAGCGCCCGCACCCTGGCGGTCCCCTTCCATGCGCGCCTGCCGCGGGAGGACCAGGAACGGGTTGTGGAGTCGCTACGCTGTGCCCTGGCATGAGGGCCTTCCGGTTCATCTCGGCCGTGCTCTGCGCGGCGGCGGTCGTGTGCGCGCCTGCGGGCGCGGGCGTCTCCGGCGGCGCCGGCGCGATCACGGCCGGCGGCAAGGTCGGGCCGCTCCAGATCGACAAGAGCAACCGGGCGGCCGTGGTCGCCTTCGCCGGCAAGCCCGATGCCGAGGTGCAGTCGATCACGTATGGGCTCTCGAAGTACGACGCGCTCGGCTACGGCTGCTCGTCGACGAGCGCGAACGACAACTTCACGCTCGCAAACGACGGGCCCTACTGCCAGACGGCCTTCTTCATCGATACGGCCCACAAGAGCCTCGAGGACTTCATCACCACGAGCTCGAGCTACCACATGACCAACGGGATCCACATCGGAACGACGGTCTCGGCGGCCCAACGGGCCCTCCACACGAGGGCCGACCGCAGCTGTCTCGTCGTGCTGAAGGTGGACGGCCAGAAGGCGCTGCTTCGGATCAACTTCACGGGCGGCAAGGCCGACACCTTCGTGCTCCACAGCACGCAGCGCACTGCCGGGCTCTTCAACTGTACGGCGTAGGTCGCGCCATAATCTCCGCGTGAGCGACGGCGCTCCGCGGATGATCTTCCTGGGGTTCGGCAAGTACGTGCGTGCCGACAAGATCTACGCGCTCGAGCCGCTTCCGGAAGGCCAGCGTGGGAACGGGGCCCGGACGCGCGTCTGGGTCGAGGGCGTCGCCGGGCCGATCGTCGCCTCGCGGACAGAGCGCGCGATCATCGGCGCAATGGGAGGCAGCCCGGCCGCGGAGGACTCGCGCCTGGTCGACGAAGCGCTCGACCTCGCGCAGCGCGTCGCCGAAGCGGCCGAGCAGGGGAAGGTCGACGTCGTCGACCTCGGCCGCCGCGCGCGCAGGCTGCTCGCTTCGACCTCGCAACCGGAGCCGGAGGGGCTCTTCTGAGCGAACTGATTCGTCCGCTTGTCGAGGACGACGCGCAGACGATGCTCGAGCTCGCGATTGCAAACCGCGAATTCCTCGCGCCGTACGACACTTCTCGGGCCGGTGACTACTACACGCTCGAACGACAACGCGAGCGCATCGTCGATCCCGCACGCAAGCACAGCTGGCTGATCCTCGACAAGGGTGAGCCGGTCGGCTTCGTCGGCCTGAGCGGAGTCGTGCGAGGTCCGCTTCAGTTGGCGATCCTCTCCTACTGGGTGGACGAGCGGCACAACGGCCGAGGCCTGTGCACGCGCGCTGTCGCCGAGGTCGTCGAGTTTGCGTTCGACGAGCTCGCGCTGCACCGGCTCGAGGCGGGGACGCTTCCGGACAACCTCGCCTCGCAGCGCGTGCTCGAGAAGAACGGCTTCGAACGCTACGGGTATGCCAAGCGCTACCTGCTGATCCAAGGCGAGTGGCGCGACCATGTGCTGTACGAGCGCGTCGCGGATTGAACTTCGCCCGCAGCGTCCACGTGATCGCGCCCGAGCTCGTCGGCTCCGAGCTCTACGTCGACGGCGTCGGCGGCCGCATCGTCGAGGTCGAGGCGTATGACCAAGAAGACCCGGCGGCGCACAGCTACCGAGGCCGCACCAAGCGCAACGCGGTGATGTTCGGTTCACCCGGGCGCGCGTATGTCTACCGCTCCTACGGGATCCACTGGTGCCTGAACTTCGTCTGCGAGCCCGAGGGTGTCGCGAGCGCCGTGCTGATCAGGGCGCTCGAGCCACTCATCGCCCTCGAGACGATGCAGGCGCGGCGCCGTGTCGACTCGCCGCGGCTCCTGTGCGCTGGCCCGGGCCGGCTCTGCCAGGCGCTCGCACTCGACGGAAGCCACGACGGACTGCCGCTCGACGCGCCGCCGTTCGAGCTGCGTGACCGCGATGGGGACGTCGAGCTTGCGATCGGGCCGCGGATCGGGATCACGAAGGCCGCCGAGCAGCCGTGGCGCTACGGCTTGGCGGGCTCGCCGTTCTTGAGCCGGCCGTTCCCGCGCGCGACGAAGAGCTCGACTCGCTGATACGCAGAGAGCGTGCCCGTCGCGGGCTGCTGGCGCAGTACGACGCCGAGCTTCGTTCCGGGACTCGCTTTCGTCCAGACGACGCGCGTGAGCAGCGGCTGCTCGAGCAACCGCGCTTTCGCCTTGGCGAGCAGCAGGCCGCGCACGTTCGGCACGGAGACCTCGTTCTTCTTGCAGCTCGCGATCGGCAGGCGCACCGACGCGAAGAGCTCCACGTTCTCGGTGTAGTGGCAGTTGCCGTTGTCCTGCTCGAGCCGGCTGTTGCGGAAGGTCACGGTGGCGGGCACCGAGTAAGGGACAGAGCCGTCGGGGAACTGCACCGGCGCGTCGTGCTCGTATGCGAGTGCCTTCTGCATGAACGCTTTCCAGATCAGCGCGGGATAGCTGCCGCCGACGACCGGGCCGCCGTGGTACTGGTAGGTCATCGGCTGCAGCGAGTTCGGATAGCCGACCCACACGGCGGTGACGAGATCGGGTGTGAAGCCGACGAACCACGCGTCGCCGTAATTGGAGGTCGTCCCGGTCTTGCCGGCCTCGTCGTAGCCCCCGGAGAGTTGCGCGGAGGTACCCGTGCCCGACTGGATCACGCCGCGGAGCATCTGCACTTCGACCGCGGTCAGGTTCGGATCGAGCACCGCCCGCGGCGTTTCCGCGTTCGACTTGCAGTTGCCGGTGCCGACCGATATGCAATCGACGACGTGCGGCTCGTTGCCGTTCAGTGCGTCGTCGAGGCGGAAGCCGCCGTCCGCGAGCGTCGAGTACGCGCGCGCCATCTCGAGCGGCGTTGCAGGCTCGGCGCCGAGGCCGATCGAGAAGTACGGCTGGAGCGGCGTCGTGATCCCCATCACCTTTGCGATTTCTGCGACCGCCGGTGGGCCGACGACGCTCGTCAGCTGCGCGAAGACCGAGTTGTCCGAGACGGCAAGCGCCTTGGTCAGATCGATCGGTCCCTGATACTCGTCCTCGAAGTTGGTGACGTTCCAGAGCTTGTTGCCGATGAAGATCGACACCGGCTTCGAGTCGAGCGTCGTCGACGGCGCGATCCCGGCTTTGAGCGCGGCGGCTAGCACGAACGGCTTGAACGCCGAGCCGGGCTGCCGTTCACCCTGCGTCGCGAGATTGAACTGGCTCTTGTGGTAGTTGCGCCCGCCGATCATCGCCAGCACGGCGCCCGTGCGCGGGTCGAGCGCCACGAGCGCCGCCGTCGGGCCGATCGACTCGGGGAGCTCCTTCGCGACCGCCTCGCGCGCAAGCTTCTGCAGGCCGAGGTCGATCGTCGTCTTGACGTGGAGGTTGCCGCCGAAGACACCGCGCGTGCCGTAGTGCTGCACGAGCTGGTCGGTGACGTAGTTCGCGAAGTACGGCGCCGCCGCGCTCTGGGTTGCCGGCAGGGTCACGTCCTGCGGCTTCGGCATCGGCGCCTTCGAGGCGTGCGCGAACTGCTTCGGCGAGATGTAGCCCTGTAGTTCCAGCTGCTTCAGCACGAGGTTGCGCCGGGCCCGCGCGTGCACCGGATGCGCGACGGGATCCCACTGGCTCGGGTCCTCCGGGATGCCGGCGAGCAGTGCCGCCTGCGAAAGCGTGACCTTGGTCGCGCTTTCGTCGAAGTAGACCTTGCACGCCTGCTGCACGCCGTAGGCCCCGTTCCCGAAGTAGACGGTATTGAGGTAGGCGGTGAGGATCTGGTCCTTCGTCCAGTGCTGCTCGACCTGCCAGGCGAGCGCTGCCTCGCGGAGCTTGCGGCCGATCGTCGGCGCGTTGCCGTTGAGCGCGTTCTTGACGAACTGCTGGGTGATCGTCGATCCGCCCTGCACCGGCCGCCCGACGAGGTCGTTCCACGCGGCACGGACGATCGCGTGGAGGTCGACGCCATGGTGCTCGTAGAACCGCTTGTCCTCGATCGCGACGATCGAGTGCTTGAGCCACGGCGAAATCTCGCTCGAAGGCAGGATCACGCGCGCCTGCGAGCCGCGGAGTACGGCGAGGATCGTCTTGCCGTCGTTCGCGTAGACGTAGGTGTTCGCCTGCGGCTCCCTGTTCAGGCGCGCCGGATTGAGCTCGGGGATCTGCGAGGCGACCGCGCGCAAGAGCCCGAACGTGAACGCCGCCGCGCCGAGCGCGAGCAGGACGAGCGTCAGCGAAGCGAGCCGCAGCTTGCGGATGTGCCGCCGCTTCGGCGCACGTGGCTTTCGCCGGAACACCCGCAAAACGCCCGGTAGTGTAGCCCGCATGGCTCCGTCCGACCTGGTTGCGCAGTTGACGCGGAACGCGGTCGACGTGCTGCCCGAGGGCGGTCTCGACGCCAAGCTCAAGCAGGGAAGGCAGCTCCGGGTCAAGCTCGGGATCGACGTCACCTCGCCCGACATCCACGTCGGGCGGGCAATCCCACTCCAGCGGATGCGCGCCTTCCAGGACGCCGGGCATCTCGGCGTGCTGATCATCGGCGACTACACGACGCGGATCGGCGACCCGTCCGGACGCTCCGCCGAGCGCCCGATCCTCACCGACGAGGAGATCGACGCGAACGCGAAGACCTACCTCGAGCAGGCGATGGTCGTGCTCGACCGCGATCGCACGGAGGTGCGCTACAACGGCGAGTGGCTGTCGAAGCTCTCGTACGCCGACGTCGTCCGGCTCGCGCGAACGATCACGGTCGCGCGGCTCCTCGAGCGAGACGACTTCGCGAAGAGGATGGCGGCGAAGGAGCCGATCTCGGTCTCGGAGCTCCTCTATCCGCTGATGCAGGCCTACGACTCGGTCGCGGTCGAGGCCGATGTCGAGCTCGGCGGCACCGACCAGCTCTACAACCTCCTCGCCGGGCGCGAGGTGATGGGGCACTACGGGCTCGAGCCTCAGGTGGTGCTGACGACCCCGCTCCTGCTCTCCTGGGACGGCGAGAAGATGAGCTCGTCGGCCGGCAACAACATCCCGCTGACCGCACCGCCCGAGGAGATGTTCGGCCGGACGATGCGGATCCCGGACTCGATGCTTGCCGACTGGTGGCGCCTCGTCGCCGAGGCTGAGCAGCCCCCCGGCGAGCCGATGGACTCGAAGCTCGCGCTCGCCCGCTGGATCGTCGCACGGTCCCACGGCGAGGCGGCCGCCCAGGCGGCCGAGGAGCACTTCACGAGGGTGGTCAGGCAGGGCGAGGCGCCGGAGGAGGTGGCCGAGGCAGCGCTTCCGCCCGGCGACCCGATCCACGTTCCGGCGCTGATCGGCACGTGTTTCAGCCTCTCGACGAGCGAGGCGCGGCGCCTGCTCGCCCAGGGCGGCGTGAAGCTCGACGGCGAGGTTTTGAGCGACCTCGACGTCCCTCGGGCGAGACTCGCCGGAACCGTGCTCCAAGCGGGAAAGCGGCGCTACGTCAAGTTGACTGAGGCCTGATCGGCGCTATACTGCCCGAGCCGTTCGAAAGGACGGCGTTGAAAAGTCCCATAACTCGACGACTGGAGCCATCGGCCCCGACCTCGTATCCGATACGACGTTTGGTGAAACTGATGGCCTCTGGCGCGAGTTGGAGGCCTTTTTTACGCCGTTTCGCCGGGGGCGCCGGTCTTTGAAAACTCAACAGCGTTCATGAACGTCGAGAACCTCGATGGGCGGCTTCGGCTGCTCGGAGAGGCAAATCCTCGTCGTGGCTTCGGCCACGACCTTTGAGCAAGCACTACGAGCTCAATGTGAACAAGACTGTCGGCCCAGCTCGATCGGGCCGGCGACAAGTCCTTCACGGAGAGTTTGATCCTGGCTCAGGACGAACGCTGGCGGCGCGCTTAACACATGCAAGTCGAGCGAGAACCAGTCCTTCGGGACTGGGGAAAGCGGCGAACGGGTGAGTAACACGTGAGTAATCCACCCTCGGTACCGGAATAGCCCGGGGAAACTCGGATTAATGCCGGATGGCCCAACAGCTCTTCGGGGCGGTTGGAAAAGGTAGCTTTGGCCTCCGACCGGGGACGAGCTCGCGGCGGATTAGCTTGTTGGCGGGGTAACGGCCCACCAAGGCGACGATCCGTAGCTGGTCTGAGAGGACGATCAGCCACACTGGGACTGAGACACGGCCCAGACTCCTACGGGAGGCAGCAGTGGGGAATC
>DASYAO010000011.1:0-16464 GCA_036501285.1 Gaiellaceae bacterium | reverse complement strand
GAACGCGTTCACCTCGACTGCGCCGACGTTGTTCAGGTTCGAGAGGATGAAGATGTCGCTGTCGCCCTGCGCGTATTCGACGGTGCGGTTGTAGTAGTCCCATCCCTCCGGATCGTCGTGCGCCATCGAACCGACGAGCGCGAGCTGGACCTCCGGGTGGACGGCCTTGACCCGGCGGTAGACGTCGATCACGCCGAGCGGGTCCTTCCACGGGTCGAAGCGCGAGACCTGCGTCAGCAGCGGTCGGCTGATGTCGATGCCGAACTGGTCGACGATGTAGCCGGCGTCCTCGACGGAGAGCGCCATGTTCTTCGGCGTCAGCGGATCGATCGCGGGCGGCCAGATGAACGCGGGCGGCAGCCCGTCGACGCGTGGCACGTACTCCGCCATGTGGAAGATCGCGGCGTCGTACTTCCGAATCGAGGGAAGCAGCACGTCGAACACGTCGCGGTTCGGCGTCGAGAAGTCGATGTGGCCACGCCAGATCCACTTCGCGCGGTGCTCGTCGAAGTGCTCGATGACCGACACGGGCTGCGGGTCGTGCACGATCACGAAGTCGTAGTCGTCGAAGTCGAGCTCCGCCGCGTTCTCGGCGTTGTAGCGCCGGAAGATCTCGACCTCCTCGGCGGTCAGCGAGCGCGGATCGCCTTGCAGCCCGTTGTGAATCGCCTTGGTGACGTTGAAGAACTCCTCGGCGCCCTTCATGATCCGCCACTCGACGTCGAGGCCGACGTCGGCCATCAGCGGCACGAGCGTGTAGTTGATCTCGGCGACGCCGCCGCCGAATGCGGTCGCGGAAAGGTGCACGACGCGCTTGCCTTGCAGCGGCTCGGCGAGGCTGCGGATCTCCTCGACGAGGCCGCGCGAGACGATCGAGCCGTAGTCGCCAAGGCTCTTGTGTCCGGTGTTGACCGAAAGGAGCACGGGTCGCGAGAGACTAACGGGGCGGGCGGCGCGTCAGGGCGTCAGGAGCTTCACGAAACGCAGCCGAGAGCCGCCGCCGTTTCGGCCGCCGATCTCGATCTCGTCGGCAAGGGCGCGGATGATCGCGATCCCGAGCCCGCCTTCGGTCAGCTCGCCGCTGTCGTCGGCTTCGACCCGTTCGTGGTCGAACCCCTCGCCGCTGTCGGTCACCTCGACGACGAGTCTGTCCGCGTGCAGCTCGTACAGGATCTCGACTGTCCCCTCACCACCGTCGTAGGCGTGGCGGACCGAGTTCGTGCACGCCTCCGTCAGCGCGAGCTTGACATCGGCCAGGACATCGTCCGGAAACTGCCGGACCCGCGAGAGCCCGGTCAGGGCGAGGCGGCCCAGCGTGATGTATTCCGGCTTCGCCGGGATGCAGAGCCGTACAGCGGATGCCTGACCATCGCCGTCCATCGATCTCGATACGTTAGTTACCGCAAGGTTCAGAACCTAAACCTGCGCAATCCTCCGAGGGGTGGCGCGCGCCTCATCCTGGGCTCGGATTCCCGCCGCGGCCTGCGTTCCAAACACGTCGGCCGGCAGCACGAGCGTGAAACGTGTCCGGGCCGGGCGGGATTCGAGCTCGATCCGGCCGCCCATCAGGCCGGCGAGCTCCCGCGCGATCGCCAGCCCGAGCCCGCTCCCCGAGGCGACCGTCCCGCCGAGGCGGAAGAACCGGTCGAAGACGTGCGCCTGCGCTTCTGCCGGTATGCCCGGCCCGTCGTCGGTCACGGTCAGTTGCGCTTCGTCGTTGTCTGTCGTGACAACCACCTCCACTGTCGTCGCGGCAGGTGTGTGCACGAGCGCGTTGTCGACGAGACCCCGGCCGACCTGAAGCACGCGCTCCTCGTCGGCCATTGCGAAGACCGGCACCGGCGCGTTCAACTTCAGCGTCTTGCCGGCGGCGAGCGCGCGCGCGCTGAACTCGGTGAGAAGCACCTCGCCGACAGTCGCGAGGTCGAAGCTCTCGTTCGAGACGGCGAGCCTCCCTGCGTCGAGCCGCGTCAGATCGAGCAGGTCGGTCGCAAGCTTCTGCAGCCTCGACACCTGCGCCCGCGTCTCGTTGATGAACTCGGCGCGCGTCTCGGCGTCGAGGTCCTCGCCGGCGAGCAGCTCGAGAAAGCCGCCGAGCGAGAAGAGCGGCGTGCGCAGCTCGTGCGACGCGTTCGCGATGAAGTCGCGGCGTGCGCGGTCGAGCGACGCGAGCTGGAGCCGCATGCGCTCGAACGCGCGAGCGAGCTGACCGAGCTCATCGGGCGCCCCGTCTTCGACAGGGTTGTCGAAATCACCGCCGGCGATTCGTTCCGCTGCGCGCTCGAGCCGCCGGATGCGGCGCGCGAACAACGTCGCGAGCGCGTATCCGAGAAGGATCGCGAACAACGTCGCGATTGCGCCCGCGATGATCACGCGACGCTGGACGACGGCGACCGAGCGAAGGTCGTTGTGGAGCGGCAACGAGAGCAGCACGACCCGGTTGCTCGACGGCACGGCGACGGCGCTTTCCGCGAACTTGTCGTCGCCGCGGCTGATCTCCCGCCGCACAGGACGCCTGCTCGAGAGCGCGAGCTTCGCGACCGAATCGTTCTCGACGTCGGCCGACGACGCGCCGCGCGGCGCGTCGGCGATCGGCGCCAAAGCGTGCTGCGAAAGCACTTCGAAGACGACGACTCGCGTGCCGGCGCCATTTGCATTCGCGACCGGGAACGCCGTGTCCTCGGCCCAGGCCTGATCGAGCGAACCATCTGGCCGGCGCGAGAGCTGCATGATCGACGTCAGCGTGCGATTGAGATCCGACAGGCGCGTGTTGACGAGCGAGCGCTGGTACGACGGCACGACGACGATGTAGACGATCGCAAGCGCGCCCGTGACGACGACGAGCAGGGCGAGCGCGAGCCGTCCGCCGACGGTGCGGAGTGGGTTCACGGATCGCGGAAGCGATAGCCGACGCTGCGCACGGTGAGGATGTGCTCGGGACGCGAAGAGTCGCGCTCGAGCTTCTCGCGCAGGTGGCGGACATGCACGTCGATCGTCCGTGGGTCGCGGAAGTCGGCGCTGCCCCAGAGCACTTCGAGCAGCATGCGGCGGCTGTAGACACGACCGGGGTGCGCCATCAGCGTGCGCAGGATCTCGAACTCGACGTACGTGAGCTGGACCTGCTGGCCCTCGAGCGCCACCGTCCGTCGTGAGATGTCGACGACGAGGCCGGCGGCGGCGAGCTGCTCCTCCCGCGCATCCGCACCCAGACGCGGCGCGCGTGCCCGGCGCAGGAGGGCGCGGACGCGCGAGCGAAACTCGCGGATCGAGAACGGCTTCGTGATGTAGTCGTCTGCGCCGAGCTCGAGGCCGAGCACCTTGTCGAGCTCGTCGTCGCGCGCGGTCAGCATGATGATCGGCACTGAGCTGCGCGAGCGCAGCTGCTTGCAGACCTCGAGCCCGTCGAGCTTCGGCAGCATGATGTCCAGCACGACGAGATCGACCGGCTGGTCGCCGAACCGCTCCAGCGCCTCCTCGCCGTCCGAGGCCTGGACGACCGTGTAACCGTCGCGCTCGAGCGGAAAGCTCAGGACTTTCCGGACGGCTTCCTCGTCGTCGACGAGCAGGATTGTCGAGGAATCGGCCATCGTCGAGGGCGCCTGCCGCCGCGCTGGGCCACGGTTCGAGCTTCCGACTTCCTACTATAGCCCGGCCATGGCGGCCTCCTTTCAGCCGGTGCGCCGCCGTCGCCGGCCGCGTCGCGGCTCGCTCGAGCGGCCCGTCTCGAGCCAGCTCTACCGGAGCGCGTTCCTCGTCTGCTCGCTGCCGCTGCTGCTCGCCGCGTTCACGGTCACGCGGCCGGCGGCGCTGCAGAAGCCGCTCCTGCCGCCGGCGTTCGACGCCGCGGCAACGCTCCAGCTCACGCGCGAGCTCGCAAACGACTACCCGGACCGGCGGCCGGGAACACCCGGCGCGGCTGCGGCGGCGCAGTGGTTTTCGCGCCAGATCGAGCCGTACGGCCTGCCGACCGTCACCGACTCCTGGTCGCAGGAGCTACCGGGCGGCCGCCGGGCGACGCTCGAGAACGTGGTCGCGATCGCGCGGGCCACCAACTCCTCGCCCGACGCAATCGTCGTCATGGCCCACCGCGACGACACCGGCGCCGGGCCGGGCGCGAATGACGACGCCTCCGGCACCGCCGCCTTGATCGAGCTCGCCCGCGCCTACGCCCGCCCGAAGACTCAGGCGCAGGCCTCGGTGCAATCGGCGCACACGATCATCTTCCTGTCGACCGACGGCGGCGCCGACGGCGGGCTCGGCGCCCTTCGTTTCGTCACCCACTCGCCGTATCGAAACGGGATCGTCGCGGTGATCAACCTCGACGCCCTCGCCGGGCCCGGCCCGCCGCGTCTCGAGCTGGCCGGGGACCTGCCGCGCTCCCCGGCTCCGCTCCTCGTCGCGACCGCCTCGGCGCGGATCCTCGAGCAGACCGGCCACGAGCCGCAACACGCCGGCTTCTTCGGCCAGCTCGTCGATCTCGCCTTTCCGTACACGCTCTACGAGCAGGGGCCGTTTATCGCCCGCGGCATCCCGGCGGTGACCCTGACGACGGGCGGCAACCGCCCGCCTCCAAGCTTCGGCGACGCGGCCGCGCGGCTCGGCGCCGGCAAGCTCGCGCAGCTCGGACGGGCCGCGCAGGAGCTGCTCGGCTCGCTGAACCAGGGCCTCGAGGCGCCGCAGGGGACGAACGCCCTCGTCTGGGCCGGGCAACGGGTGATTCGTGGCTGGGCGCTCGAGCTCGTCCTGGTCTCGCTGCTCGTTCCGTTCGTCGTCGCCGCCGTCGATCTCTTCGCGCTCGGACGGCGCCAGCGGCTACGGCTCGCCCCCGCGCTGCGTTCCCTCCGCAGCCGGCTCGCCTTCTGGGCCTACGCCGGCATCGTTTTCACGTGTTTTCGTCTGCTCGGCGCCTACGCCGCCGGGCCGGCGCGACCGCCGAACCCGGACCTGCCTGCAACCGGCAACTGGCCGGTGCTGGCGCTGATCGGAACGGGCGTCTTCGTCGCGATCGGCTGGTTCGTCGCCCGCGATCGACTCGTCCCGCGTAGGCAGATCTCTGCCGAGGAGCGGCTCGCCGGGCAGATCGTCGCCCTGCTCGCGCTCGCGGTCGTGGCGCTCCTCGTCGTCGGCACGAACCCGTTCGCGCTCGTCTTCGTGCTTCCCGCGCTGCACATCTGGCTCTGGCTGCCGCAAATCCAGCAGCGCGCGCGACTGCCCTTGCGGATCGGTCTCTTCGCGCTCGGGCTGCTCGGCCCGGCGATCCTCGTGCTCTCGTTCGCCTGGCGCTACGGCCTCGGCTTCGACGCGCCCTGGTACCTGCTCGAGCTCGCCGCCGTCGGGTACGTCAAGACCGTTCCGATCGTGATCGTGCTCGCCGGCGCTGCCGCCGCGTCGCAGCTCGCATCGATCGCGACGGGCCGCTACGCCCCTTATCCGGATGCCCGCGAACGGAGCCCGCGAGGGCCGCTCCGCGAGGCCGTCCGGATCGTCGTGCTCGGGGTTCGCGAGCGCCGGCGCGCAGCCGAGACGCCGCCGCCGCTCAGAGCGACAGGTAGCTGACGGCGGTTCCGGCGGCGAGCTCACCCTCGCCCTGCGGGACGAGCACGAGCGCATCGGCCGTCGCGGCGTGCGCGATCATGTGCGACTGCTGGCCCGAGAGCGGGTCGAGCAGAACGGCGTCGCCGTCGATCCGCGTCCGCGCCCGGAGCAACGCATCCCGCGCCGCAAGCCGGCGCGCAGGCGATCCGAGCCGTCCCGGCCGAAACGGCGGCCGTGGCTCGGCCAGGCCCTGGAGCGCGAGAAGCGCGGGGCGAACGAAGAGCTCGAAGCCGACGAGGGACGAAACGGGGTTTCCCGGCAGGCCGAAGACGAGCGTCGGGCCGCGGACGCCGAAAGCGACCGGTTTCCCGGGTTGCATCGCGACCCGCCAGAAGAGCTCCTCGACACCGAGCGCAGCCTCGGCCGCCCGAACGAGATCGTGGACGCCGACCGAGACACCACCGGTTGTGATCAGCACGTCGGCCTCGAGCCCGCGTGCGATCGCAGAGCGCGTCGCTCCCTCGTCGTCCGCCACCGGCGGAAGCCGCACGACCTCTGCGCCGGAGCTCGCGAGCTGTGCGGCGAGGATGAATCCATTCGCGTCGTAGATCTGGCCCGGAGCCAGCGACTCGCCGGGACTGCGCAGCTCGGTGCCCGTGACGAGCACCGCCACGCGCGGCCGTCGCGCGCAGGCGACCGACGTCACGCCCGCGGCTGCCAGCGCGCCGACATGAGCGGGCCCGAGACGCACGCCTCGCTCGACGACGGTGTCACCGCTCCGAAGGTCGCCTCCTCGTGGACGGACGTTGTCTCCTTGAGCAACGTTGTCCGAAACGACAATCGCACTGTCATGCTCGACGACGAGCTCGATCGGCACGACGCTGTCGGCGCCGTCGGGAACGACACCGCCCGTCGAGATCGCCATCGCCTCCCCGGCAACGAGTGCGCGCGGAGCGGGCAAGCCAGCCGCGACCTTCGCGACAACGGGAAGCGTCCCGGGCGTATCGGCCGAGCGAAGCGCGAACCCGTCCATAGCCGACGCGGGAAACGGCGGCAGGTCGACGGCAGCCACCGCGCTCGCCGCCGCCACGCGACCCGCGCAGCCGGCAAGCGCAACGTCTTCGGGCTCGAGCGGCGAGACGCGCGAGAGCACGAGCTCGATCGCGTCGGAGATCGAGAGCAGCGCGTCACTCACGCAGCTCACACTACTGCGCGCTACTGCGCGGTCGGGTCCTGGCTCGTCGTCGCCGGCGGCGCCGTGACCACAAGCGGCGGCTGCGGCGGTTCGGTCGTCGTCGGTATCGGTGTGACCGTGGTCGCAGGCGGCGCGGTCGTCGCAGGCGGCGGCGGAGACGCGGGCGCTGTCGTCGTCGGCGCAGGTGTCGGATTGACGTCGATCGTCGAGGGCTTCGCGACGCCCGCGGGAACGCTCGGGGTTCGCGCCGGAGCCTGCGTGGTCGTCGTCGTCTCGGTCGTCGCCGGCGCGACCTCGCCGAGCACGCCGAAGTAGCCGTGGGTGATCGGCTCGAACACCGGGTAGGCGTTCGGCGTCAGGAACTGCCGCACCGGTAGGTGCGCCTCGGCGGCGGCCATGTAGAGGTGCCAGATCGGCACCGGGAATGTCGCGCCGGCGACCTCGTAGCCGTGCACGTCGAGCATCGGGATCTCACCGTTCGGATAGCCCATCCAGACGGCCGTCGCGAGCTCGCGCGTGTAGCCGACGAACCACGCGTCGGCGTGGTCCTCGGTGGTTCCGGTCTTGCCCGCATTCGGATGCACGCCGTCTCCCGAGCCCGCGCCGGTCCCGTAGAGCGCGTTCTCGGCGAGCACCTGGTTCACCTTCCAGGCGACGCCCTCCGGGAGCGCGCGCCGTGTTTCCGGCTTGCCCCACCCCGCGGTGCGGTCGATCTTGCCGGCGGGAAGCACGACCTTCGTGATCGCCATCGGCCGCGCGTAGACGCCGCCGGAGGCGAACGTCGCATACGCGGCCGCCATCTCGAGTGGGCTGACGGAGAGCGGGCCGAGGCCGATCGACGGCACCGCCTTCTGCGTCAGGTGCACGCCGAGCCGCGTCGCCGTGTTCCAGACGTTCTGCGGCCCGACCTGCAACGTCAGCTGAGCGTAGACGGTGTTGTCGGAGCGCAGCGTCGCGCTCGTGACGGAGATCGTCCCAGCGTAGGTGTGGTCGTACGTCGACACCTGCCACGGCTGGCCGTCCGTGAGGCAGGCGGGGATCGTGCAGGTGAAGGGCGCAGAGGTGAAGTAGGTCGTGTCGGGATCGATTCCCTGCTCGATCGCGGTTGCAAGCACGAAGGCCTTGAACGTCGAGCCGGCCTCACGCGCCGACTGCGCCGCCAGATTGAACTGGTTGTGCGTGTTGCCGGGGATCACCGCCGTCATCGCGCGGATCGCGCCGGTGCCCGGCGCGATCGAGACGATCGCGGACGCCGGGTCGTCGTGGAGGTAGAGGGTCTTACGCATCGCTTCGTTCGCGTACTTCTGGAGCCGCGGCTCGATCGTCGTATAGACGCGCAGTCCGCCCTCGCGCACGACGCCGGCACCGTAGACCCGCGCGAGTTCGTCCTCGACGTACGAGAAGAAGTACGGCTCCTTGATCTTCGTGTAGATCCGGCCGGGAACGAGCTGCAGCTTCACGTGCCGCGCGTACTGCGCTTCAGCGCGGGTAATGTCGCCGTTCTGGAGCATCGCGCGCAACACCTCGTTGCGGCGATCGACCGCAGCGCCCGGATCGTGGAACGGGTCGTAGACCGACGGCGCCTGCGGCAGGCCCGCGAGCAGCGCCGCCTCCGGCAACGTCAGCTGCGACGCATGGCGCGAGAAGTACGTCTCGGCAGCTGCCTCGACGCCGTAGGCGTGATTGCCGTAGTAGACGGTGTTGAGGTAGGCGGCGAGGATCTTCTGCTTCGACCACTTGTTGCTCAGCTTGATCGCGAGGCACGCTTCCTTCAGCTTGCGCTCGAGCGTCCGCTCGCGGCCCGTATAGAGGTTGCGAACGAGCTGCTGGTCGATCGTCGAACCGCCTTCGACGATCTTCCCGGCGCTGACGTCGCTCCAGAGGGCGCGGGCGATGCCGAGCCAGTCGACGCCGCCGTGCTGGTAAAACCGTCGATCTTCGATCGCGACAGTTGCACTCGGGAGCCACGGCGACATGTGCCCGAGCGCAACCGGAACGCGGTTCTTGTCCGCGGGAATCGAGCCGAGCAGCGTTCCGTCGGCGGCGTACACGAACGAGTTCTGGCCGACTTCGATCGGCTGCAGGCTTGTGAGGTCACAACCGACGGAGAGCGCCGTGCCGGCACCGAAGCCAGCGAACACGATCACGGCGCCGATCGCCGCGAGGAAGACTCCGGCGAGTGCCCCAGCGCGTCTGCGGCGGTGGAGACGGCCGAGCCGATGGCGCCGCAGCAGGCGGTGCTCGAGCAGGTCGCGAAGATCGGCGTCGCGCGGGCTCACGTTCGTCCTCTCAGGACGGGACGACCCCGAGCTCACGCAAGCGGTCGTGAACGGCGAGCCGCAACGTGCTTTCTGCACGCTCGAGCGGCACGCCGAGGTCGACCCACTTGCGCACGACGATTGTCGCGTCCAGGCCGAGATCGGCGACGTAGACCTCGTTGGCATCGGTAGCAAGCACGTCGACGAGTTTGTGCAGATCGCAGGAGAGCGGCGCGTGGACGGTGATCTCGGCTAGACGGTTCGCGCTGCGGACCGTCGAGTTGCGCAGCGTGTCGGAGACGAGCTGCTCATTCGGAATCACGAGCCGGTCGCCGTCGGGCAGCCGCACCCACGTGTAGGTGAGCGCGATCTCCTCGACGACGCCGCGGCCGCCTTCGACCTCGATCTCGTCGCCGAGCCGCACCGGCTGGCTGAACGCGATCAGGATCCCGGCGATGAAGTTGCCGATCGTGCGCTGGGCGGCGAAGCCGAGCACGAGCCCGAGCACCGCGCCCGACGCGAGGATGCCGCCCGCGACCGTGCGCACCTGCGGGATCACGAGCAGCGCCGACATGACTCCGACGAAGACGATCGTCGAGAAGATCGAGCGGCGCAGCACGCGGTAGCGCGTCTGCGCAGCGGCATCGAGCTTGCGATGGGCAATCCGTGCGTCGATCACCTTCGCTGCGCCGGCCGCGAACATGATCACGCCGGCGGCGATCACGACCCGCCACCAGAAATTGGTCATCAGAAGTCGATCCTTCGACGTCCTTCGAAGCCGTCCTCGGGGCCGTGCCACCACTCGACCGCGTCCTCGCCGACGCGCCAGCACAGGAGCACGTCTACACCCTCGCGCACCGCCGGAAAGTCGAGCAGGCCCGCGTCCGCGTCCTTCAGCTGAACGCCGATCAACGTCAGCTCGCCGACGACGTCCTGGAGCTCGCGCGCGAGCTTCGCGAACTCGGGCGTACGGGCATCGCCGACGCCCTCGCCGCTGCCGTTGCCGGCGACGATGCGGACGACCTCGCGCTGCTCGTCCTCGAGCCTCGCGAGCTCGGCGCGCAGCTCGACCATCCGCTCCGCGAGCGGCCGCACCTGCGCGAGCGCGTTGTTAGCCTCGTCCGGCGTGAACGTACGGTCGGCCACAGCGTCCGAATCATCCCTGAGCGGGCGGCTCGCCGCCTGGATCCTCTTCGTGGCGATCATCGCCGGGATCGGCTACGCGAGCCGGTTCTCGTCCGGCAAGCCCGACCGCAACGCGCTCTACATGTGGTCGACGTTCGTGAGCGAGCTGGTGATCTTCGCCGTCATCTTCGCCGTGACGATGGCGATCGCCGGCCCGCACCGGCAGCTGCTCGCGCTGCGCCGTCCCGAATCGTGGCGACGCGCGCTCGTCCTCGGGCTGACGTTGCTCGTGGTCGTGTACGCCGTGATTGCGGCGATCGACCCGATCCTGCACGGCGGTCGTGAGCAGGGGTTGACACCAAGCGGCTGGCAGTCACGTCACGCCGCTGCCTACGCCGCGAACTTCCTCGTGATCGCGGGCATCGCGCCGTTCTGCGAGGAGCTGCTCTTCCGCGGACTCGGCTTTTCGCTGCTCGAGCGCTTCGGAGTCTGGCCGGCGATCGTCTCGGTCGGAATCGCGTTCGGCCTCTACCACGGACTTGTGGAAGCCCTGCCCGAGCTCGTCATCTTCGGCTGGGCACTCGCGTGGCTGCGCTCGCAGACTCAAAGCGTCTTTCCCGGCATGCTCGTGCACGCGACTTTCAACGCAATCGCGCTGATCGCCGCGGTGACGACTTAGGCCTCTTCTTCCCCCTCGCCTTCGACGTCCGCTTCCGCGAAATCCTCGGCGGAGACCTTGTCGAGGAACTTCTTGAACTCGTCGACGATCTCTTCTTCGTTGACCTCTTCGCCCTCGAACTCGATTGCCGATTCCTCGATCACCGAGTCGGCTGCATAGATCGGAACCTGCGCGCGCACCGCAACCGCGATCGCATCGGACGAGCGCGAATCGATCTCGATCTCCGAGCCGTCCTGCTTGACGGTGATCGACGCGTGGAAGGTGTTCTCGCGCAGCTCGGTGACCGTGACGTGCACGACCTCGACGTCGAGCTCGCCGAGGATGTTCACGAGCAGGTCGTGGGTCAGCGGCCTCGGCGCACTCGCGCCCTGGAGCTTCATCAGGATCGCCGCAGCTTCGGGATGGCCGATCCAGATCGGCAGGAACTTGTTTCCCTCGGCTGTTCGCAGGAGAACGATCGGCTGCTTGCCCACTAGGTCGAACGAGACCCCGTAAATCGTCATCTCGACCATCGCCTTTAGCTTACCCCGGGGTCTCAGGACGACTCCTCAGTCCGGCGGCGGTACACTGGCGCGCGCTGCGGGCGATTAGCTCAGTTGGTTAGAGCGCCGCTCTGATAAGGCGGAGGCCCCTGGTTCGAATCCAGGATCGCCCATCGCACCTTTCCGTTCCGCGTCAGTGAACGCGGCGGGTGCGGTGCACGTACTCGTCGAGCGCGTGCAGGAACGTCCGGTCGCAGGCGACCTCGGCGAAGATCTCCTTCGTCTCGGCGTCCAGCTCGTCGCTCCCGGCAAGTTCGAGCAGGAAGCTGGGGAGGTTGCCGTCGGCCGACAGCCGTGCCATGCGAAGGAAGAGCTCGAGCGCGTCCTCGTTCTGGGAGACGGTCTCGAGCGCCTCGAGGTCGTGCTGCCAGGCGAGGCTCACGCAGGTTGAACGCGACCCGGTGAGGCCTAGATACGGTCGAGCGAGTTCGCGAGCTCTTCGAGGTCGTGCTCGTCCTCGTAGGCGAGTTCGATCTTCCCCGGCGCGATGCGTGTCTCGAGTCCGGTCAGCCGCTGCAGCCCCTCCTTGACGCGCGCAGCGAGTGCCGGATCGACCGGCGTCTTCGTGCGGGGCTTCGTCTTCGCGCCGGACCACCGCGCGGCTCGCTCCGCGGCGCGAACGGACATCCCTGTGGCGACGATCTTGCGCGCAAGCTTGCGGCGGCCGACCTGGTCGGGAACCGCAAGCACGGCGCGCGCGTGACCCTCGGTCAGCTCGCCGCGCTCGACCATCGCCAGCACGTCGTCGGGGAGATCGAGCAGCCGAAGCTTGTTCGAGATCGCGGGCTTCGACCGGCCGACGCGCTCCGACACGTCGCCGAGCGAGAGCTCGAACTCGTCGAGGAGCGTCGCGTAGCCGCGCGCCTCCTCGATCGGAGAGAGGTCCTCGCGCGCGACGTTCTCGACGAGTCCGAGGAGGAGGGTCTCGCGGTCGTCGGCCTCGCGGATCACGGCAGGCACCGCGGTCAGCCCCGCCTCGCGCGCGGCACGCCACCGACGTTCGCCCGCGATCAGCTCGTAGCCGCCTTCGGGGCGCGGCCGGAGCACGACGGGTTGGATCACCCCCTGCAGGCGAAGCGACTCGGCGAGGCCGGCAGTCGCCTCGTGCTCGAAGCGCTTGCGCGGCTGGCGCGGGTTCGCGTGGATCTGCTCGAGCGGCACGTGCGCGAGCTCGGACGTGTTGCCGCCCATCAGCACCTCGAAGCCGCGGCCGAGCCCGCGGCGACCTGGACTAGGCACGCTCGACAAGCTCCATCGCCACCTTCCAGTAGGCCTCCGCCCCGGGCGAGCGGCGATCGTAGTGCGTCACCGGCAGGCCGTGGCTCGGCGCCTCGGCGATGCGCACCGATCTCGGCACGACGGTGCGGAAGACGAGCTCGCCGAAGTGCTTGCGCACCTCGCGCTCGACGTCGGCCGAGAGATTCGTGCGGCCGTCGGCCATCGTGATCAGCACCCCGGCGACAGCGAGATGCGGATTGAGCCGCGAGCGCACGAGGTTGATCGAGCGCATCAGCTGTGCGAGACCTTCGAGCGCGTAGTACTCGGCCTGCACCGGCACGATCACGCGGTCGGCGGCCGCGAGCGCGTTGACGGTGAGCGGCCCGAGCGACGGCGGGCAGTCGAGCAACACGAAGTCGAAGCCGTTGCGGTGCGCGAGCGATTCGGCGAGGTAGCGGTCGCTGCCTTCCCTGCCGGCGAGCTCGACCGCCGCGCCCGCGAGCTCGGGCTTCGACGGAACGAGGAACAGGTTCTGAAACGCGGTCGGCTTCGCGAGCTCCTCGAGCGGCGCGCCGTCGAGCAGGTCATAGCTCGACGTGCCGTTCGCGCGCATGCCGAGACCCGAGGTCGCGTTCGCCTGAGGGTCGAGGTCGACGACGAGCGCACGCTCGCCGGCCTCGGCCAGACAGGCCGCGAGGTTGACGGCGGTCGTCGTCTTGCCGACGCCGCCTTTCTGGTTCGCAAGCGCATAGACCTTGCCGGCCACGGCGGTAATTCTGTCTAGCGAAGCGGACGTTTCTTCGCGACGCCCGTGCGGCGAGGGAAGCCCGCGGGTGTCGGCCTGCGTTTGCGCAGCACGAAAAGCCCGCTGTCGGAGCTTTCGAGCTCACCGCCGACGAGGTCCGCGACGGCGGCCACGGCCTGGGCGTCAGCCGATTCGCCGACCCAGACGATCACGATCCCGCCTGTGCGCACGAGCGGCAGGCACCACTCGGCCGCGACCGGCGGATGTGCGAGTGCCTTCGCGAGAGCGACACCGGCCCAGTCGGTCGGCTGTTCCTCCGCGCGACCCCAGACAACGCGCGCGTTCGCAGGCGCCCATTGCTCGAGGAAGTCGCACTTGCGGCGCTCGGCCTCGAGCAGCACGACCTCACGGTCCGGAAGCATGTGCGCGACCGGAATGCCGGGCGCGCCGCCGCCCGAGCCGACGTCGACAACCGGGCCGTCGTTCGATCGCGCGAGCTCGACCGCGCGCAGCGAGTCCTCGAGCAGCGCACCGCGCGCGGCTGCGAGCGAGAGGGACGTCAGTCCGGGTGTCTCGACGACCGCGTCGAGCCAGCGGTCAAGTTGTGCTGACCACGACGTAGCGATCGGGCTCGTCCCCTTCGCTCGACGTCTCGACGCCGTCGTATTCCTTCAACCGTTCGTGAACGACGCGCCGCTCGGCGGAGCTCATCGGCTCGAGCGCGACGCGCTCGCCCGAGCGAAGCGCATCCTCGGCACCACGGATCGCGATCGACTCGAGCGTGCGGCGTCGGCGGTCGCGGTAGGCGGCCGCGTCGACGATCACCTGCTTGCGCGCGTCCTCGTCCTGTCGCAGAATCGCCCCTGCGAGCGTCTGCAGCGAGTCGATCGTCTGGCCGTGACGTCCGATCAGCAGGCCGAGCTCGCCGCCGGAGCAGGTCCCGGTGATCGCCTCGTCGGACTCCTCGATGTCAATCCGGCAGCGAAGCCCGATCGCCGCCGTCACGTGCTCGAGCAGCTCGCGAAGATGCGCACCGAGTTCGCTCTCGTCACGCGGCTCCGCCGCCTCGGCGGCGTCGGTCTCATCGGCTGTCGCGACAACACGCGCGGGCGACGCGCCGACACCGAGCAGGCCTCGCTTTCCCTCGTCGACGACCTGGAAGCGAACCGCGTCTCGGTTCAGCGACGGGGCGAGCCGCTCGAGCTCGCGGAGAGCGTTCCATTTCGCCTCGCTGACACTGTCGCCGGTCCCCTCGACGCTGGTCACCGACGGCCGCCGCCCTTCTTGCGCTTGACGCGGCGGACCTGAGGCTGTCTCGGCTTCGCTGCTCCGTTTGCGGGCTTCGCAGCGTCGGCGCCGTTATCGGCCGCCTGAACAGCCGGCGCCGTCCTTGAGGTGCGTCGCCGCCCGAACGGGCTCGGCATCGGAGTCTTCGGCACGAGCCGGCGCGTGATCACGCCCTGCCCGACCGTCCACAGGTTCGTCGTCACCCAGTAGAGGACGAGCCCCGTTGGGAAGTGCGCCACCACCGTGATGAAGACGAGCGGCAGGACCATCATGATCGTGCGCTGCGCCTTGTCCATCGTCGCGGACATGAAGTAGCTCGAGAGCGTCTGGCTGCCGGCGTAGATCGCGAGCAGCACGAAACCCGACCAGTGGGAATCCGCATTCGCGGTGATGCTCGGGACGATGTGCAGCCACGAAAGCGAGCCCGAATGCACGTATCGCTTGAAGTGCTTCAGCGTCAGGTAGAGCGCGATGAAGATCGGGAACTGCGCCACCATCGGCAGACACGACGCGGCCGGGTTGATGTGGTTCTCCTTGTAGAACTTCATCAGCTCTTCGTTGAGCTTCTGGCGGTCGCCCTTGTACTTCTTCTGGATCTCCTTCATCTCCGGCGCGTGTCGCTGCAGCGCCTGCATCGAGTGGATCTGCTTGACGGCCAGCGGCACGAGCGCGATGCGGACGACGACCGTGGTGGCGATGATCGACCATGACCACGGCAGCCCGAGGTTGTAGTGGAATCGGAACAGGAGCCAACGCGCCGCGTTCTCGAGCGGCTGCAGGATGCTGAAGACGAGCATCCCGATCACGCGTAGTCCACTCCGCCGCGCGACCAGGGATTGCAGCGGAGGATCCGCCACGCCGCCTTCAGCGAGCCGCGGACCGGGCCGTACTTACGCAATGCGTCCGACGCGTAGTTCGAGCAGGAGGGGTGGTACTTGCACGCCGGCGACGACACCGGCTCGCCGGCGAGGAAGCGCACCGCAGCCGACAGCACGTTCATGCCGCCGCCTTGCCGAGCACCTCGTCGACGCGCTCGACGAGCCATTCGTGTCCGCGCGCGTCGACTGCCTCCGGCAAACCGGGCCGGACGACGAGCACGTAGTCGTGCGTGCGCGAGAGGGAGCCGCTGTCGAGCTTCACGCGCCAGATCTCGCGCAACTGCCGCTTGATCCGATTACGCACGACCGCGTTGCCGGCCGCGCGCGGCACCGCGAGACCGAGCCGCGGGTCATCGCTCACGTCCTCACCGGCGCGCTCGAACCAGTGCAGCGTCAAAAAGCGCGTCGAGGCGGAGCGCCCGCGCCTGTAGACCGCGTCGAAGTCGCGCGAACGGGAGAGGCGGTTCTTCCGCTGCACTGCCGCTACGCCGACAGGCGCTTGCGGCCCTTCGAGCGGCGGCGCTTCAGGATCAAGCGCCCGGCACGCGTCGCCATCCGCGCGCGGAATCCATGCTTGCGCTTCCTGCGGCGCACGTTTGGCTGATAGGTCCGTTTCATGCCCTCGAAAGAGTGAAAAGCCGCGGAGTTTCGCGCGGCGCGAAGAAAGTATAGACGTACGATTTCGCGATCGGTTGTCCACAGGTTGTGGTGCGTGCAAAAGGCGTGGAAACTGCGGTTGCCGAGTGGTGAACAAGACGCGTTTTCCACACCTGTGGAGAGCTGTGTGGAGTGGAGAGATCTCCCTGCAAAACTGGTGTTTCTGTATCGCCCCGAACCGGCGAAATCCTCATTGAACAGCGTGCTGACACGCTGCTATTGTCGGCGACTTCCACGGGTCCGAAGGGCGAGGAGCTGCACGGGGTGAATCATCAGATCGAGCTGACCGCCGAAGGCCTGTGGGAAGACGTGTCGGCTCGCCTCCGCGGCGCCCTCAACGAGAAG
>DASYAO010000010.1:0-18889 GCA_036501285.1 Gaiellaceae bacterium | reverse complement strand
CGAGACTGTCGCCTTTTCGATCTCGACGACTTCGGTCGGCTGCTCGTTTGCGTCGCCGAGCTTGCCGATGCGATTGACGACGCCGATGCCCTTCGTGACCTTGCCGACGATCGCGTAGTCCGGCGGCAGGCCCGCGTCCGCGACCGTGACGACGAAGAACTGGCTCCCCGCGGCCCCGGCCGGTTGCGCGCCGGTCTTGGCCATCGCCACGATGCCGAGCGTGTATTTCGCGGTCGCGGGCGGCTTGTCGATCGTCGTGTAGCCCGGCCCGCCGGTGCCTGTCTGCGTCGGGTCGCCGCCCTGGATCACAAACCCGGGCACGATCCGGTGGAAGATCGTCGCGTTGAAGAACCCCTCGTTCGTGAGCGCGACGAACGAAGCAGCCGCGTTCGGCGACTGCGTCTGGTCGAGCGTGATCGTGAACGACCCGCAGTTCGTGTCGAGCGTGACCGTGTAGGCCTTCGACGCGTCGAGCATCTGCGTCGGCTTCTTCTCCGAGCGCGTTGCGGCCGCGGGGGCCTTCATCGGGATGCAGCCGGCCGCATCCTTGGTCGTCTGCGTCTGCGTCTGCGTCGTGGTCGTGGTCGACGCGCTCTTGCCGCCACCGCACGCGGCCAGCAGGCAGACGACTGCGAGGAGGGGAAGCCGGCGCATCGTGACGATGCTAGCCAGCGACCGCGGCTCGTGCCCGTTCGACCAGCGCTCGTGCGATCTCGACCTTGAAGGCTGTGCCGTGAAGCGGCGTCGACTCGTCGAGCGGGCCATCGAGGATCCACGGAACCGGTGCGACCCCGGCGAGTGCGATTGTCGTCTGCGCACCACGGCGCACCGCGGCGACACCGACGAGCGGAAACGCCCAGCGTTTGCGGTCCATCGCCTTCAGGTACGCGGAAGCATCCGCTGCCGGAACGTCGAGCTCGAGAACTATCTCGCCCGGCTCGAGCGTCGTCGTGCGCCGGTCGTCTGCCGTCGGCACGCGGTAGAGCTCGCGAACCGGCAGCTCGCGGCTCGTCGTGCGCAAGGTGGCGCCGAGGGCGACAAGCGCTGCCGCGACGTCGGACGGATGCGCCGAAGCGCAGAAGTCGTTCGCGAAGATCGCGTGCTCGCGATGCTCGCCGTCGCGCGCATGGCACCGGTCGCCGCCGTGCAGGCGGCATGGATAGTCGAGTCGCCAGTACCAGCACCGCGTTTCCTGTAGCAGGTTGCCGGCGATCGAGCCCATGTTCCGGAGCTGTGGCGACGCGGCCAGCCGGCAGGCCTCGCGAAGAACGTCCGGTATCTGCGGATCGACTTCGAGCTCGGCGAGCGTCGCGCCCGCGCCGATGCAAGTGCCGTTGATCCCGTGCGGGACGAGGCCCGTGATGTCGACGAGCTTCTCCGCGTCGAGCAGCCCTTCGCGTAGCAGCGGCACGATCTCGGTTCCACCCGCAATCGGCAGGGCGCCGTCCAGCTCCTCGAGGCTAGACGGCCGCAGCAGCTCCACGCGTCTTCTCCCTTGCCTCGGCGAGCGCGCGCAACATCTCCTCGCGCGAGATCGGCAGTGAACGGATGTCGGCGCCGGTCGCGTCACGGATTGCGTTTGCGATCGCCGCGGCGACGGGAATGATCGGCGGCTCGCCGATTCCCTTCGAGCCGAGGCTCGTAAGCTGTGCGTCGGGCTCGTCGACGAGGTCGGTGATGATCTCGGGAACGTCGGCGATCGTCGGCAGCTTGTATGCATCGAGGGTGGTCGTCAGGATCGTCCCGCTCTCGAGGTCGACGACCCGCTCCTCGGAGAGCGTGTGCCCGATGCCCTGGATGATGCCGCCCTCGATCTGGCTCGACGCACCGAGCGGATTGATCACACGCCCGACGTCGTGGATGGCTGCGATCCGGTCGACCGTCACCTCGCCGGTCTCGATGTCGACGGCGACCTCCGCCACCTGAACGCCGAACGTGAGCACGGTCATGCCGGCCGGATTCGGGCCGCGCGAGCCTTTGCCGAGGATCTGCGAGTTGCCGAGCACAGAGAGCAGCTCGCGCAGGTCGAACTCCTTTCCCTTGCCGTAGCGCTGCTCGGCCATCTCCTCGATCTGCTGACGCGCGTCGGCAGCAGCTGCGCGTACGGCCGGCGCGATCGAGGGCGTCGTCGACGAGCCGGCGGAGAGCGTCGCGTACGGCCCGCGAAGCGAATCGCCGACCGCGACCGTGACGTCCTCGACAGGAATCCCGAGCTCCTCCGCCGCGACCATCGCCATCGTCGTCTTTGTGCCGGTGCCGACGTCCTGCATCGCGGTCACGACGGTCGCCCGAGCATCGGAGCCGACGCGGATCCACGCGTAGCTCGGGGGGCCGCCCCCGCCGAACCAGACCTGCGACGCCATGCCGACGCCGCGTTTCACTGTTTCGGTTGAGCTCGAGCGAACCTCTTGCCGGCGCTCCCAGTGCGGCTCCGCGCGCCGGTAGCACTCCTCGAGGTTCTTGCTGGAGTACGCCTTCCCGCCCATCGGGTCGGTGTCGGAGTGGTTGCGTCGGCGCAGCTCGAGCGGATCGAGCTCGAGCTTCGCGGCAAGCTCGTCGAGCAGGCACTCGAGCCCGAACGTCCCTTCGACGAAGCCGGGCGCACGGAACGCTTTCGTCGGCGGCAGGTTGATCTTCGCGCCGTAGGTCGTCGCGCGCAGGTTGGGGCACTCGTAGAGCATCAGCATCGGACCCTCGGTCATCGAGATCCAGCCATCGGCGCCGACCGCGTTGACGTACTCGCCGCCGAGCGCGGTCAGCGTTCCGTCGCTGCGCGCTCCGACCGTGAGCCGCTGGATCGTCGAGTTGCGGTTGCCGGCGGCGACATGCTCCTCGCGGCGCGTCAGCGCGCAGCGAACAGCGCGGCCCGTCCGTCGCGCGAGCTCGGCGGCGACGAACGTGTACTCGCCGGGGCTGTTCTTCGAGCCGAAGCCGCCGCCCATGTAGTCGCAGACGACCCGAACCTTGTCGGCCGGCATCCCGAGCGCGTCCGCGACTTCGCTCCGCACGCCCCAGACGTACTGGGTCGAGATGTAGACCTCGAGCGTGTCACCTTCCCAGCGGCACGTCGCCTGGTGCGTCTCCATCGAGTTGTGGAGAACGGACTGAGTTCGGTAGACGGCCTCGACCACGACGTCGGCCTCGGCGAGGCCGCGCTCGTAGTCGCCGCGTTCGCGCCGGCGCGGCTCCTCGAGGAGTTGCCCGCGCGCGACTGCCTCTTCGGAATCGAAGAGCGGCTCGAGCAGCTCCCAGTCGGCATCGACGAGCTTGAGCGCAGCCCGGGCCTCGCGCAGCGAGTCGGCGCAAACCGCCGCGACGGGTGAGCCCTGGTATTCGCAGAGATCGGAGAGCTCGGGCGCGTCGCCGGGCCCGATCGCGGCGCGCACGCCCGGAGCGGCAAGTGCTCGCTGGAAGTCGAGCTTGCGCGCACGCGCGTGCGCATGCGGCGAGCGCAGGACGACGGCGTGCAGCATCCCCGGGAACTGGAGGTCGGCCGTGTAGCGCGCTTGGCCACGCGCGCGCGCAAGTCCGTCGTTGCGAGTCGCGGGCTTGCCGACGATGTTGCGGGGGCCGGCCGGCCATTGCTCGAGCGCGTCTTCGTCGACGACGAGCCAGACCTCCTCGACGCGTCCTTCGACTTCCTTCTCCGTGCGGATCAGTCGCGCCACGTGCGAATCGCCTCCTCGATCTTCGTGTATGTGCCGCAGCGGCAGAGGTTCCCTGCCATGCGGTGGCGGATCTCATCCGCCGACGGCTTCGCGTTCGCCTCGACGAGCGCGATCGCGCTGACGATCTGGCCCGGTGTACAGAACCCGCACTGCACCGCGTCCGCGCGCACGAACGCGTCGACCATCGGATGCTCGCGCAGCCCTTCGATCGTCGTGACGCTGTGGCCCTCGACTCGATGCGCCAGCGTGATTACAGCGTCGGCGCTCCGTCGACGAGCACGGTGCAGGCGCCGCAGTGTCCCTCGTTGCAGGCGACCTTCGTTCCCGTCAGGCCGATGCGTTCGCGCAGCACCTCGGCGAGCGAGGTGCCGATTGGAGCATCGAGTGCGTAGCGGCCGCCGTTGACTTCGAGCTCAGGCAGCTGCCGTCACCGCTTCGATGTCGGCGAGATGCACGAGGCGTCCGGTGAGACGGCCTGCCTGCAGGCGCTCGGCTTCCGTGTCGAGTTCGGTCCACGTCTCCCAGAGCGCGCGCGCCGCTTCGAGCAGCTCGCGGATGCGGTCGACCGCATCGGCGTGGCCGTCGCGCTCTGCGCAAGTGTTGATCGCGAGCCCGAGCATCCCGAGGGTGTCCGGCTGGCGAGTCCAGAGAAGCGGCGTGCACATCGAGACGTACTGATGGATGCGCGCGAGCTGCATCGGCTGCTCGAGCGTCGCAGCGCCACCGACGGGTTTCGTCGGATCCGGCAGGTCTTGTCCGCCGGCGATCCTCAGTGCGTTGCCCGAGAGCATGTCGCGAACTTGCTGGGGCGTGTAGCCCGCGAGCTGCACGGTCTTCAGCGCAAGGAAGAGCGACGTCGTGTACGCGCCGTATGGGTAGTCGGACGCGTAGAGCACCTGCTCCGGCGGAATCTGCCGGTAGAAGTCGAGCAGGTCGACCGGGCTCCAGGTCGAGGTGTCGAAGAAGACGTTACGGCGACCGGCCATCGCGCGCGCGAGTTGCGCCATGTCGGCGATGCCGGCATGCGCGATGATCAGCGTCGCTTCCGGATTGCGCTCGACGAGAGCGGCGAGCCCGGTGGCGATCGGAGGCAGACCGCGCCCCCCGTGGATCAGGATCGGCACGTGCCGCTCGGCGGCGAGGGCGAAGACCGGCGCGAGCCGCTCGTCGGTCGAGTCGAAGCGCTGCGCGCGCGGATGGAGTTTGATTCCTCGCGCGCCGTGGTCGAGGCAGCGCGCCGCCTCCTCGATCGGCGACTCGTTCAGGTCGAGGCGGACGAATGGGATCAGCCGCCGGCCCGACCGCGCCGCGAACTCGAGCGTCCGGTCGTTGGCGGCGCGAAAAGCCGGATGCCGGTCGGGCTCGTCGAGGCAGAACATGAAGGCATGAGTGACGCCGGCCTTCGCCATCAGCGCCTCGAGCTGGTCGTAGTCGCCGACCATGCCGTCGATGTCCCGGCCGAGGTGGAGGTGCGCGTCGAAGATCTCGGCGTCGGCAGGAAGGAGCTCTTTGACCTCCAGGTCGTACCGGGCCATCAGCTCGAGCGCGCGTCCTAGGGCGTCAGCCATTCCCTAAAGCTAACGGCCGGGGCTATTCTGGCGCGGTGCCCGACGTCCTGATCTACGCAGACACGCGCCGGTCGTCCGAGTTGCGCCACGAGGTGCCGATCTCGATCGGCGATTCGTTCCTCTACGCCGAGAGTGGCGGGAAGCGCCATCTGGTCGTGAGCGCGCTCGAGAGCCCGCGGCTCGGCGGCCTCGGCTTCGAGGTGCATCCGTACGAGGAGTTCGGCCTGGACGAGCTTCGCAATAGCGGCATGAGTTGGCTCGAGATCGACGACGAAATCGTCCTTAGTGCCGTGAAGTCGCTCGGGGTCACGAAGGCGATCGTGCCGGGAACGTTCCCGCTGCTGCTCGCGGACAAGTTGCGCGCACAGGGGGTCGAGCTCGAGCCGTCGCACGATTTCTTCGTCGACCGCAGGCGTGTCAAGAGCGAGGCCGAGCTTGCCGGCATCCGCCGTGCTCAGGCGGCCGCCGAGGCGGGCATGGAGGCGGCGCGCGACCTACTCCGTCGCGCAAACCAGAACGGCAAGGGCCTCGAGGTCGACGGCAAGCCGCTTACCTCGGAGCGCATCAAGACCGCGATCTCGCAGGCGTTCATCGAGCGGGGTGCGAGCGGCGGCGAGTTCATCGTCTCGCACGGCGCGCAGTCGGCGATCGGCCACCACATGGGTGAGGGTCAGATCCAGGCAGGCGAGCCGATCGTGATCGATCTCTGGCCGTGCGACGACGAGTCCGCGTGCTGCGCCGATATGACGCGCACGTACGTCGTCGGCGACGTCCCCGACGAGCTCGCGGAATGGCATCGACTCTGCCTCGAAGCGCTCGAGCGCGCGGTCGACGACATGAAGCCGGGCGTCACCGGCAAGTCGGTCTTCGAAGGGACATGCGACATCTTCGAGCGCGCGGGCTACCCGACGCAGCGCACGAAGAAGAAGGGCCAGACGCTCGAAGAGGGCTTCTTCCACTCGCTCGGCCACGGCGTCGGACTCGACGTGCACGAGCTGCCGGTGCTCGGCCTCGTCGGGCACGAGGCGCTGAAGAGCGGCGAGGTGTTCGCGATCGAGCCCGGCCTCTACCGGCCGGGGTTCGGCGGCTGCCGGCTCGAGGATCTCGTCGTCGTCACCGACTCGGGCGCCGAGAAGATCACGAGCTTCCCGTACGAGCTGACGCCCTAAACCCGGCCAAGCGCGAGGCGCGCCGCCGTTTTCTCGGCGGCGAGCGGGTTCGTCACCTCGCCCACGATGAAGCTGAACGAATGCCCGTTCTGCCACACGTTGAGGAACGTGACATTGCCGTTTCCCTCGCGGAAAGCGACCTGGCCGATCCCATCGACGCGAACGGCTCCCTGCGACAGGTTCGCGGACTTGAGGAACTGCGCGCGTGTGACGTCGGTGGCCATGATCATCAGCGACCGATGCACCGCGTACGAGCTCGCGCTCGACAGGTTGACGCCCTGCCACTCGCACGTGTGGCCACGTTCGCCCGCGTAGTGCACCGTCTGGCGCGACGCGACCTTGCTGCCGATCGCCTTCGCGACCTCGGCATTCGTCAATAGACGGCAGGGATTCGGGGTCGCGGCTCCTGCGGCCGACTGCACGAGCATCAGTGCGAAGACAGCGAGCATCGTCACCGCGAACGTGCGCATGTCAGACGTTTCCCTGTGCGAGCGCGATCAGCGCCCGGAATCGTTTGAGGGGAACCGTCGGCTGAGGTCCGTATCCCGCGCCGGGTCCATATCCGGTTGCGTTGATGAACGCCGAATAGATCACGCGCCCTTCGCGGAACTCCTTCGTCGGCCCTTCCCAGCTGAGCCCGCCGGCCTGCTGGACGTCGTACTCGTACGCAGCTTTCGCGTCAGCCTCGGACGCATAGACAGCGAAGCCCATCTGGAAGCTCTGTTTCGCGCTGACCACGGTGCCGTCGTAGGCCTCGACCGGTGCCGGCTCTCCGTCCGTCGGCTTGAGCGCCCATGGCGCCGGGTCGAGGCCGACGCTCGCACGCGCGAGCCGCTGCTGGATCTGCTTGCCGAGGTCGGGCCTCGATGCCATCGCGGCCGGCGCGACGAGCACCGAGACGAGCAGAGCTACCGCGATCGCCCGGGCCATCAGAAGTTCCCGGCGGCAAGGGCGACCATCGCGTGGAACGCCTTCACCGGCAGCTTCGGGTTCGAGGGGCTCGGCGCTCCCGCCGTCGAGCCCATGTAGAGCGCACGCCCTTCGCGTACGACGTTGAACGCGCGGAAGTTGCCGCCGATCGCGTGCACCTGCTCGACCGCCGCGTCGTATGCCGCTGCTGCCTGCGCAGCCGTCTTGTAGATGACGACCGAAAACCTGAACGACTGCGGACTGTGAAGGCCGGCATAGACGTAGAAGCCGGATTCCGGCGCAACCCCGCCGGACTCGACATAGTCGGACAACGGTTTCATCGGGAACGTCAGGTTCCCCGCCTGCGCGAGTCGCTTCTGGATCGCGCTCGCGAGTGGGTCGCCGGCGGCGGCGGCCGGCGCCGCGAGCAGGCAGCCGGCGACGATCGCCAACGCCGCGATGCGAACACGGCCCAGAATAGAGCTAAGATGACTAGCACCATGTTGCTGAGCGACGCCAAGATCGACCGCGACGAGCCGGTTGACCTCCACCAGCAGGTCGCCGCGGAAATTCGCCGGGCGATCGCCGACGGCGAAGCCGGTTCGGGCGACCGGCTCCCGCCCGCACGCGATCTCGCCGCCGTCCTCGGCGTCAACACGAACACGGTTCTCAGAGCGATGAGGCTGCTCCGCAACGAGGGGTTGGTGGAGTTTCGTCGCGGCCGTGGCATCACGGTCGCCGGCACCCCGGACCGCAGCGCCGTCGTCAGTCGAACGCGAGAGCTCGTTCGCTTCGCGCGTCGACACGGCTATCGGCCGGAGGAGCTGATCGAGCTCATCGAGAGAATGAGCTGACCGCTGTGAAGGAGCGCGCATCACATCCTCTCGAGCGCGACGCGCGCGAACGCCTCGGCAGCGCGCAGCGGGTAGTCCGAGTAGCCGACGATGAACGAGGTCGCAGCTCCGTCCTTCCAGACGTTGAGCTCGCTCGCTGCTCCGGTGAACGCGTAGGCCGGCACGTCGAGGTTCGTGATGCGGATCGCGTGAGATCCCGGGCTGGCGTTGTGCTCGAATGCGGAAAGAGTGCTTGGCCAGGAGAAGATCAGCAGTGACCGCCGGACGGCTGGGTACTGCGGCTTGCTGATGCTCACCGTCGTCCAGCGGCACGATTGCGTGCGACCACCGAACGCCGGCACATCCTTCCAGGCGACCTCCAGGCCGAGCACGGACGCGACCTGGCTCGTTGAGACGAGCGCGCAGGGATCGGCGATGCCTGCGGCCGGCGCTGCGCTCCTCGCCGCTCCCCAGCTGTGCAGAAACCACCCGCCGCCGCCGGCCGCGACGAGGAGAACGGCGATCGTGATGCGCCTTCGTCGCGCGCGTTCGCGCGCCTCCTTGATCAGCAAATCGGCGCCGATCGTGACGCCTGCAGTCATGACGCTAGTATGACTAGCACCATGCGGCGCGTCAAGAAACGCCCGGCGCCGCATTGGCGGAAGGCGCCTTCCGTGCTCGTCCATCACCGGAGCGTCCTCCTGGCAGTGTTCGCGGCGGCGCTGCTCGCGGCGCTCGCTTCGTCGTCCTCGCCGTTCGTCACGACTGCCGCGGCGAGCGAGGCGCTGAAGAACAAGCTCACCGACCTCTCGTCGTTCGCAACCGGGCTCGAAGTTCGCACCGGCGGCCAGGTGTTCGGGAATGACTCCGCCGCTTTTCTGACTCGGCGAGCCGCGATCCGGGACGCCGCGGCCAGGAGCCTCCGCACGCGGCTCGGTCACGTCGCCGCACCGGTGTTCACGACCGAGGCCGGCGCGGTTCAGGTCGCGACGGGGACGGGCGAGGACCAGGTCTACCTGATGGCACGCACGGACGTGCTCGCCCACGTGAAGATCCTCTCGAGCGTCCCGGGGCCCGGCCTCTGGATCTCCGACATCACGGCGCACGCGGCCGGCGTCAAGCCCGGGCAAACCATTCGACTCGACGGGCTCAACAGCTTCTCGCATCCCGGCAGCCCTCGCATTCGTGTCAAGGGCATCTACCGCTCGCTCGCGCACTCGCCTGAGACCGACTACTGGGCGAACTTCCAGCAGGACATCTACCCGCAGGGCCTCGACGCGCCGGTGCCGCCGTCGTTCGCGTTCCTCGACCAGGCGTTGCTCTTCCACGTGATCGGCGGCCGCACCACCGGCTTGCTGAACGTGATCGAGATGCCGGTCGATCCGGCCGGCGTCACGCTCGCCGACGCGCGCACGCTCGACAGCAAGTTCCAGGCGGTGGGCAACGCCCTGTACCGGTCGGCGCTCGGGGAGAAGCTCGGCTGCAGCCGTGACGCCGCGCGCAGCGATTGCTCAGAGGTGAGCTCGCTCTCAGCCGCGGTGATCCTCGCCGACCAAGATTCGAGCGCCGTCACGCCCGCCGTGTCGCTCCTCTCCGACCTCGGAACCGGCATCGCGCTCGCGGTCGCGGCGGCCGCCGGCGTCTTCCTCGTCAGGAGGCGCCGCGCGGAGGCAGCGCTCCTCTACGCGCGCGGCGAAAGCGCCGCCTCGTTTGCCGCGAGAAGCGCAACCGAGGTGGTCGTGCCGACACTTCTCGGCGGCGCCGCCGGCTTTGCGATCGCCTACGCACTCACCGATGTGTTCGCCCCTTCGGGCTCGATCGCGGGCAGCACGCTTTGGTCGGGCTTCGCGCACGCGGGCATCGCGGTCGCGATCGCCATCGTCCTGCTCGTCGTGACCGCCTGCGCCGCATTCCTGCGCCTGTACGACACCGGCTCGCGCGGGCTGCCGTGGCTGCGATACGTGCCGTGGGAGCTCGTGCTCGCGGCCGTTGCGGTGTTCCTGTTCCTGCGCATCCGCTCGGGCGGCGGCGTCACGCACACGGATTCCGGCGCGCGCGTGCCGACACTCGCGGTCTTCATCTTTCCGCTCCTTCTCGTCGCGGCAGCAGCGGGGCTCGCTGCGCGCGTCGCACGTCTCGGCCTTCGGCTCGGCTCTGCGCGAACTGCGCGCAGCCGCCATCCGTCCGTCTATCTCGCGCTCCGCCGGCTCGGCGCTGCACGCGGGCTCGTCGTTGTGCTCGCGGTCGTGACCGCATCGTCCCTCGGCGCATTCTTCTACGTCGAGACGCTTGCGAGCTCGCTCCACCAAACGACGGTCGAAAAGGCCTACATGGCGACCGGGAGCGATGCGTTCGTCATCGTCCAGGATTCGCAGAGCATTCCGCGCTCGTTCCCGTACCCCGCCACGCGCGTCCAGTTGGCGAACCAGACCGCGACGCTTCCTGATGGCACCCAGATCGACGTGATGCTCGTCGACCCGGCGACGCTGGCGAAGGCGTTGCACTGGCAGGGCGACTGGGGAACGAATCCGAGCCATGTGCTCTCGAAGCTGCAGGCCATCCCGTCGCGACCGTTACCGGTGATCGTCACGTCCGACTTCGGCAAGGCGAGCGTGGTCCAGTTCGGAGGCGACAACGTCCGCATCACCAGGCTCGCCACGGTGAAGACGTTCCCCTTCAAGGCGCCGGGGATCCCGCTTGTCATCACCTCGTACCGAGCATTCGATGCCTTTCAGACGCGTACGCGGATCTTCGACGCGCTCGGCGTTCTCTCCACGTACGTCTGGGCCAAAGGCCCGCCGGTCGCGGCCGGCCGCGCGCTCGGCGTGCTCGAGCCGACGTATCCGGCCTCGACGATCAACGGGTATCTGCGCTCGCCTGACGTCGTGCTCGCCACGCGCACCTTCGGCTTCATGCGCCTGATCGCCGTCGGCGCAGGCGTGCTGGCGCTGCTCGGGCTGTTGCTCTACCTGCAGGCGCGGCAGCGCTCGCAGGTGATCGCTTCGTCGCTCGCGCGGCGGATGGGCTTCGCGCGCCCGGCCGAGATGTTCTCGCTCTGCCTCGAGCTCGTCGGGATCCTCTGCTTCGCCGGCATCCTCGGCGGCGCCGTCGCGATAGCCGCAGCCGAGCCGATCGTGCACCGCATCGATCCGCTGCCCCAAGACGTGCCGTCGCCGATCTACACGATCCCGACCGAAGAGGTCGTGCTCGCCGCGGTGGCGCTGCTCGTCGTCGCAGCCGTGCTGGGCGTGCTGACGAGCTGGCTTGCGGAGCGAACCGACGTCGGTGAGGCGCTTCGTGTCGCCTGAGCCGCTCGCCTACTGCCGCGATCTCTCGAAGACCTACGAGACTGCAACCGGGGGCATCGAAGCGCTGCATTCGGTCGACGCCGAGTTCCGTGCCGGTGAGATCACGGCGGTCGTCGGGGCGTCCGGCAGCGGCAAGTCGACGCTACTCCGTGCGCTTGCAGGTCTCGACCGTCCGAATGCCGGTCGGCTCGTCGTCGGCGGGAACGAGCTGGCGAACGCAGGCCCATCCGCGCTGCGCCATCACCGGCGCGAGACGGTCACGTTCCTCAACCAAAAGGCCGCCGACAACCTCGTCCCGCATCTGACCATGCGCGAGCAGGACGACGGCCGCGCGCTGACGCTGCTGCGCGAGTTCGGGCTCGAGCACCGCGTCGACGCGCGCCCGATCGAGCTCTCCGGCGGCGAGCAGGCGCGCGCGGCCTTTGCGCTCGCGCTTGCTCGGGGAACGCCGCTCGTGCTCACCGACGAGCCGACCGCCGAGCTCGACCGCGGCTCCGCGGATCCGCTGCTCGAGGCGATCCGCAACCACGCGGGCGCCGGCGTCGCGTTCGTGATCGCGACGCATGACGACGACGTTGTCGCGATCGCCGACCATGTGATCAGGCTCGACCGTGGCCGCGTGATCGAGCACGGCGCCGCGCAGCCCGCGGGACGCAGGCCCGCACGCGAGCAAGCCGGCGGACCGGTCGTTGCCGCGCGCGGCCTTGCGAAGAGCTACCAGCGTGGCCCCGAGACGATCCATGCGCTCGTCGACGGCACGCTGGAGCTTGGGCGCGGTCAGGTCGGAGCTCTCCTCGGACGGTCGGGCTCGGGCAAGTCGACGCTACTCGCACTTCTGTCAGGCCTCGCGACGCCGGACGAGGGCGAGATCGAATACGCGCTCAGCTCGAGCGTGCCGGCGCAGCTTCAATGGAGCGAGCTCGCGTTCCTGCCGCAGCGGTTCGGTCTCCTGCCCGAGCTTTCGGTGCGCGAGAACGTCGAGTATCCGGTGCGGCTCTCGGGCGGCGACCGGTCGCGGGTGCAGGACCTCCTCGAGCGGTTCGGTCTCGCCGAGTTTGCGGAGCGACCGCCGTACGAGACTTCGATCGGCCAGCAGCAGCGAACAGCGCTCGCCCGCGCCCTGGTGCTGCGGCCGGCTGTGCTGCTCGCCGACGAGCCGACCTCGCACCAGGATGCCGGCTGGCGTGACGCGGTCTGGGAGGTGCTCGTCGAGGCGGCCGAGTCGGGAACAAGTTGTCTGATCGCAACGCACGAGGAGCAGATCGCGCAATACGCGAATCGCGTCTGGCAGATCGAGAACGGCGTCGCCGAGCTGCGTCCCTCGTAGACTTCGGCGTATGGCGACCGAGGCAAGTCACCAGGCGATCGACACGCTCCTGCTCGAGGAGCGCCGCTATCCACCCGCGCCCGAGTTCTCCGAGCAGGCGAACGCGCAGCCGGCGATCTACGACGAGCCGTTCGAGGCGTTCTGGGAGCGCGAGGGCCGCGAGCGGGTCACGTGGTTCGAGCCCTTCTCGAAGCTCTACGAGTGGGAGCGCCCGTATGCGAAGTGGTACCTCGGCGGCAAGCTCAACATCGCCTACAACTGCGTCGACCGTCACGTCGAGGCGGGTCACGGAGATCGCGTCGCCTACCACTGGGAGGGCGAGCCCGACGGCGACCGCCGCGCGATCACCTATGCCGAGCTGCTCGGCGAGGTGACCCGCTGCGCGAACGCCCTCAAGAGTCTCGGCGTCAAGAAGGGGACGCCGGTCGGGATCTACATGGGCATGGTTCCGGAGGCGCCCGTGGCGATGCTCGCGTGCGCGCGCCTTGGCGCGCCGCACACCGTCGTCTTCGGCGGCTTCTCCGCCGACTCGCTCTCGGATCGCCTCGTCGACATGGGTTGCGAGGTGTTGATCACGCAAGACGAGGCATGGCGCCGTGGGTCGGCGGTCGCGCTCAAGCGCACCGCGGACGAGGCGCTCGAGGCGGCGCCGGGCGTGAAGAAGACGCTCGTTCTTCGTCGCACGGGTGGCGACGTTCCGATGGTCGAGGGTCGCGACCACTGGTGGCACGAGCTTGCAACCGACGACACGCCGTGCCCGCCGGAGCAGATGGACTCGGAGGACCTGCTCTACCTCCTCTACACGTCGGGCACGACCGCGAAGCCGAAAGGCATCGCGCACACGACGGCGGGCTATCTCGTCGGTGTCGCGGCGACTCACCACTACGTCTTCGACCTCAAGCCCGAGCAGGACGTCTACTGGTGCGCGGCCGACGTCGGCTGGGTGACAGGCCACAGCTACATCGTCTACGGGCCGCTGTGCAACGGCGCGACCTCCGTCATGTACGAAGGGACGCCCGACTTTCCCGACAAGGACCGTTGGTGGGAGATCGCGGAGCGCTATGGCGTCACGATCCTCTACACGGCGCCGACGGCGATCCGCACGCACATGAAGTGGGGACCGGAGTACGCCCAGAAGCACGACCTCTCGAAGCTGCGTCTGCTCGGCTCGGTCGGCGAGCCGATCAATCCCGAAGCGTGGATCTGGTACCAGGAGAACATCGGCGGTGGGCGCTGCCCGATCGTCGACACCTGGTGGCAGACCGAGACCGGGATGATCCTGATCACCCCGCTGCCGGGGGTCACGACGACGAAGCCCGGCTCGGCGACACGCCCGTTCCCCGGCATCGACGCGGCGGTCTACAACGAGGCCGGTGACGAGGTGGGGCCGGGTGGCGGCGGTTACCTCGTCCTGCGGCGGCCGTGGCCCGCGATGCTGCGCGGGATCTACGGCGACGACGCGCGCTACAAGGAGACCTACTGGTCGAAGTACGGCGACGTCTACTTCGCGGGTGACGGCGCGCGCATCGACTCCGACGGCGACTTCTGGCTGCTCGGTCGCGTCGACGACGTGATGAACGTCTCCGGCCACCGCATCTCGACGATCGAGGTCGAGTCGGCGCTCGTCGACCATCCCGAGGTCGCGGAGGCTGCGGTCGCCGCGCGTAACGACGCGATGACCGGCCAGGCGATCGTCGCGTTCGTGACGCTGAAGGGCGGCGGCGAAGGCTCAGTCGAGAAGCTCGAGGAGCTCCGCAACCACGTCGCGGCGAAGATCGGGCCGATCGCGAAGCCTGCGAACATCGTCTTCACGCCGGAGCTGCCGAAGACGCGCAGCGGCAAGATCATGCGCCGCCTGTTGCGCGACGTCGCCGAGAACCGTCCGCTCGGCGACACGACGACGCTCGCCGACCCGACGGTCGTCGACGAGCTCCGCACGCGCTCGGAGAACGAGCGCTCGCAGGAGGACTGACCACGTCGGAAGCGCGGCTCGAGGACGTCGGCACCGGTCTCGCGCCCGTCACGCCGGGCTGGTTCGTCGTCAATGCACGCGAGGCCGCGTGGGTGACCAACGACGCGTTCGGCGCCCGTTGCCTTTTCGAGGCGGACGTGCCCGCGCTGCGCGAGCGACCGGATCTCGAACCGCAGCGCTTCGAGCAGCTCGGGATCAGGCTCGCGGTGCTCGAGCCTGGAACGCCGAGCGGTCTCTACCACGCCGACTCGGCACAAGAGGACTTCCTCGTGCTCCAGGGAGAGTGCGTCGCACGCGTCGAGGGCGAAGAGCGGCGGCTGCGGCAGTGGGATTTCCTGCACTGCGCGCCCGGTACCCATCATGGCTTCGTCGGCGCGGGCGACGGGCCGTGCGTGCTGCTGATGGTCGGTGCGCGCATTGCCGGCCGCACGCAGAGCTACCCGGATCAGGAAGCCGCCTCGGCGCAGGAGGCTTACGTCGGCTACCCGCACTGGCGCCCGGGCCACCGGCCGGGGCTCTTCAGCTGAGGAGCTTCGAGAAGCGCTCTTCGTCGTCGAACGGCCCGATGACGGCCAGGTGAAGCTTGTCGTCTGCGATCAGGTTCTTGGCGACACGCTGGACGTCCTCGGCCTTGACGGCGTCGATCTTCTTCAAGAGCTCCGCGGGCTCGAGTGCCTCGCCCTCGAGCACTTCGCGGTTCAGGCCGTACATGATCAGCCCCTGCGGGTTCTCTGTCCGTAGGACGAAGCGGCCCTTCACCATCGATCGCACCTTCTCGAATTCGTCGTCCGGGACCCGCTCGTCGGCCATGCGCTTGAACTGCTCGACGATCACGGTGATCGCCTCGTCGATGCGCTTGAGGTCGACGCCCGCCTGTGCGAAGAGCGAACCCGCGTCCGTGTACGAGTGATTGATGCCGTGCACGTAGTACGCGAGGCCGCGGCGCTCGCGCACCTCGATGAAGAGGCGCGATGACATGCCGCCGCCGAGCACGGCCGACAGCATCTGCAGCGCGTAGCGGTCGGGGTGGTCGATCGGGAAGCTCGGCACGCCGAGGATCAGGTGCGCCTGGTCGGCGTCCTTGTGGAAGACGCTCACGCGCGGGCCCGTCGGCCGGTCGAGCTCGGCCGCGGCCGGCTTGTTCGAGCCGTTCGGCTTCATGTCGCCGAGAAGCTCCTCGAGCATCGCGTCGAGATCTTTGCCGACCATGCCGCTCACACCGATGACCATGCGGTCGGCCGTGTACCACTCGTCGAGGTAGCTCATGAACGTCTCGCGCGTCGAGTCCTTGATCGTCTCCTTCGTTCCGAGCACTTCCCAGCCGAGTGGGTTGTCTCCGAACATCAGGTTCTCGTAGACAGCGCCGATGTGGTCGCGTGGCGTGTCCATGTACATGTTCATCTCCTCGAGGATCACGCCTTTCTCGCGGTCGATCTCCTCCGGGTCGAACTTCGAGTGGCGCAACATGTCGAGCAGCACGTCGAGGGCCGTGTTGCGGTCGGCGCCCGCGCAGCGCACGTAGTAGCCGGTGTACTCCTTCGAGGTGAACGCGTTGAACTCGCCGCCGATGCCGTCGACGAGCGAGGTGAGGTCTCGCGACGAGGGCCGGCGCTCGGTTCCCTTGAAGAACATGTGCTCGGCGAAGTGCGCGATGCCGCGGTTCTCGGCCCGCTCGTAGCGCGAGCCGGCCGCGAGCATCACGAAACACGCAACGGACTGGGCGTGATCGAGAGGGGCCGTGAGCACGCGCAGCCCGTTGCCGAGAGTCCGGCGCTCGAAGACAGGCACGTCTTCGATGCTATAGAGAGCGTCAATGCCCGGAGAGACCGAGATGACGGCCCGGCTTCAGCCCGAGTGGCTGAGGCAGCTACGCGTCGAAGGGCGGTTGCCTTCTGCCGCCGACGTGGTCTTCACGGGCTGCGGCACCTCCTTCCACGCCGCGCAGACCGGCGGCCGCTCGGTGCAGGCGCTCGAAGCGGTGCTCGAGCCACCCAAGGCCGACCTGCTCGTCTGTGTCTCGCATGAGGGAACGACGCCGCTCACACTTGAGGCGGCGCGAGCGTTTTCGGGGCCGGTCTGGCTCGTGACCGGCACTGCCGACTCGCCGCTCGCCGAGCTCGCCGAGCAAGTCGTCGTCTGCACTCCCGAGCTCGAGCAGTCGTGGTGCCACACCGCGAGCTACACGTGTGCGGTCGCCGCGATCGCGGCGCTGAAGGGCGAAGACATCGGCTGGCTCGCGGATGCGGTTGCCGAAGCGCTCGCCATCGAGGAGCCCGCTCCCTCGCAGACGAAGATCTGCGTCGCCGGCGCCGGGCGCGACTGGCCGACGGCCCAGGAAGCAGTGCTGAAGCTTCGGGAGGGCGCCTGGATCTCGGCGGGCGCGCACCAGACCGAGCAGCTCCTACACGGCCATCTGGCCGCGATCGACGAAACCGTTCGGGCCTACGTCCTCGAGGGCGAGGGCCGCGCGGCCGAGCGCGCCCATGACGCGGTCGCGGCCCTGCGCGAGCTCGGCTGCGAGACGACGATCGTCCCGACGCTCCATCCCGCCGTCGACATCGTTCGTTTCCAGCTGCTGACCCTCGCGGTCGCAGCCTCCCGTGGCATCGATCCCGACCGGATTCACCGGGACGACGAGCGGTGGGCCCGGGCCCGGGCAACCTACCGTTAACTCAAGCCGGCACCCGGCCGCGCCGATGAACGGAGCAATGGGCCGTTCCCTCATCGGTCTCTGCGCGATGGTCGGGCTCACCATCGGCGGCTTTGTGCCCGAGCTCTGGGGCGCGTCGTCGCTCGGGTTGACCTCGCTGCTCTTCAGCAGCATCGGCGGCGTCGCCGGCGTCTGGTTCGGCGTGCGCTTCTCCGAGGGCTAACTCGGCCGGGGCAGCGCCTCGAGCAGCCGGTCGACCTCGTCCTCCATGTTCGTGTGGACGATGCCGATGCGCACCGCACCCTCGGGCAGGCCGAGGTGTTTGAAGACCTCGACCGCGTAGTAGTTCCCGTGCCAGACCGCGAACCCGGCGATGCCAAGTCGCATCGCTGCGTCCCCGGGAGTCTCGTTCGGCGGCGTCAGCGCGAAGGTCGACACGCGGCCGTCCATCGTCTGCAGTCCGTGCAGCTTCCAGTCGTCGGGCAGCCCGTCGAGGAAGCGCTGGCCGAGGGCGCGCTCGTGCTCGTTGATGAACGTCCAGCCGACGCCGTGCAGGTACTCGATCGTGGCGATGAAGCCGCAGAGGAGCTCGTGCTGGAGCGTTCCCGTCTCGTGACGTGGGCCGGGGGCGTCGCTCGACGGGCGCACCTTGTAGGGCCGCCAGCCCTCGAGCAAATCGCGACGCGCCCACGCGAGACCGAGATGCGGGCCGTAGAACTTGTAGGCCGAACAGAGCAGCACGTCGACGCCGGTGTCGGGAATCTCCATGTCACCGTGCGGCGCGTAGTGGACCGCGTCGCACCACGCGAGTGCGCCGACCGAATGCGCGAGCTCGACGACGTCCTTGACCGGGACGATCGTGCCGACGGAGTTCGAGGCCCACGGAAAGGCGACGACCTTGGTCTTCGCCGACAGC
This sequence comes from Gaiellaceae bacterium, assembly GCA_036501285.1. GTDB lineage: Bacteria > Actinomycetota > Thermoleophilia > Gaiellales > Gaiellaceae > PALSA-600. Next base: position 569 of record DASYAO010000010.1, on the reverse strand, counting down.
AGCGACTCGAGATGGTCGAGGTCGAGCCGGCACTGGTCGTCGATCTCGGCAAACTTGACGACGAGCTTCCTGTCCTCGGCGAGGTGCAGCCAGGGGGCAACATTCCCGTCGTGGTCGAGCTTCGTGACGATGATCTCGTCGCCCTCCTTCCAGTCGCGCGACGCCGTGCGCGAGAGCGCGAAGTTGAGGGTCGTCATGTTCTGGCCGAAGATCACCTCGTCGGTCATGACGCCGAGAAAATCGGACGCGGCCGCGCGGGCCGCGGCGATCACGTCGTCGGTGACGAACGACGTGAGGAACTTGCCGCCCGAGTTCGCGTTCGCCGTCAACAGATAGCCCGAGACCGCTTCGATCACGGAGTCGGGGCACTGGGTGCCGGCCGGCCCGTCGAAGTACGCGAGCGGGACGTTGAGCGTGTGGAAACGGTCGCGGACGGCCTCGATCGAGACGTCGACGACCTCGCCGCCCTCACCGTGCAAACTCGTCATCTCGGGAGACCGTACCTCAGCCGAGTCGCCACTCGTACGTCGGTTTCACGGTGAGGCTCGCGCCGACGAAGCAGTCGCGCT
>DASYAO010000009.1:0-7757 GCA_036501285.1 Gaiellaceae bacterium | reverse complement strand
GGCGCCCTGGAGGAGCGGCCGCGTCTCGTCGACCCAGACATGCTCGAGCAGTCCCTGCTCCCTGGCGGAGAGAAGAGCGCCGACGGCGCTGCCGTAGCCGCCGGTTGCGAGACCACCGGCGTTGCAATGCGTCAGCGCACGGGTCCCTGGCTGCAGGAGCGTCGCAGCGTGCGCGGACATCGCGCGGCAGCGCTCGACCTCGTCGCGGTGGATCGTGCGCGCGTGCTCTGCGGACGGATCGCCGCGCATCTCGTCGAGCGCCCAGGCGAGATTGACCGCGGTCGGACGCGACCCGCGCAGGACGCGGTCCGCATCCTCGAGGTCTTCGCCGTGCGCTGCCGCGAGCGCGTAACCGTAGGCGGCTGCGATGCCGATGGCGGGCGCCCCGCGGACGACCATCGTCCTGATCGCGTCGGCGACCTCGGCCGACGTGCGGCATTCGAACTCGACCTCTTCGCCCGGCAGCTTCCGCTGGTCGAGGAAGATGACGCGGTCGCCCTCGAGCCGCAGGATCCGTTCAGGCTCGAGCAAGCGTCACCGTCGCGCGGGTCGGGTCGGGCGAGTGCAGCGCCGCCCGCGCGATCGTCAACAGCCGGTAGGTCTCGAAGACCGCCATGCACTCCGCCGTTCCGGGTGGCAGCGCGCGTTCGAAGAGCGTCACCGCGAGAGTCCTGCCGCGCTGCACGATCGAGCGCACGGAAACGCGTGCGTCCTGACAGCCGTACGGGCCGAAGACGGCGACGGCAGCGCTGCGCCGGAAGTCGACCCTCGCGAGCGCCGCCGCGCCGCTCGGATCGAGGCGTGCGCGAAACGACCGAGCGGCGCTACGGTCGAGCGCGACGTATGCGTCCTGACCGACGCCGCCACCGGCCGCCCCGTGTGCGACGAGCTGCCGACGAAGCGAGGCCGCCGCCGGAGCGGCGGCCGTGACGACGAGAGCTGCAGCGAGCGCTGCTCCGTGGATCAGGTGCCTTCGTCCCACGAAGCGAGGTACTTCGCCTGCTCGGCCGTGAGCTGGTCGATGTCGACGCCCATCGTCGCGAGCTTGAGCCGTGCGATCTCCTCGTCGATGTCGGTCGGCACCGGATACACCTTGTTCTCGAGCGACGCCGCATGCTGCACGGCGTACTCGGTCGCGAGCGCCTGGTTCGCGAACGACATGTCCATCACGATCGCAGGGTGGCCCTCCGCGGCCGAGATGTTGACGAGCCGTCCCTCAGCGAGCAGGTACAGGCGGCGGCCGTCCTCGAGCGTGAATTCCTCGACGAACTGCCGCGCCTCGCGGGTCTCGGTTGCGAGCGAGCGGAGCGCCGGAATGTTGATCTCGACGTTGAAGTGGCCCGTGTTGCAGAGGATCGCGCCGTCCTTCATCAACTCGAGATGCGGCTTGTCGATCACGTGCTTGTCGCCGGTCGCCGTACAGAAGATGTCGCCGACCTTGGCAGCCTCGCCGATCGGCATCACCTCGTAGCCGTCCATCAACGCTTCGAGCCCGCGCATGGGGTCGACCTCGCAGACGATCACGTGCGCGCCCATCCCGCGCGCGCGGAGTGCGACACCGCGGCCCGTCCAGCCGTAGCCGCACACGACGAAGCGCTTGCCTGCGAAGAGGACGTTGGTCGCGCGGATGATCCCGTCGATCGTCGACTGGCCGGTGCCGTAGCGATTGTCGAAGAGATGCTTCGTGCGCGCTTCGTTGACAGCGATCACCGGGAACGCGAGCGCGCCGTCGGCCTCCATCGCCTTGAGGCGGATGACGCCTGTCGTCGTCTCCTCCATGCCCGCGATGATGTCGCCGAGCTGCTCGCGGCGGGCGCTGTGCAGGACGCCGATCACATCGGCGCCGTCGTCCATCGTCAGCTGCGGCTTGTGGTCGACGGCGGCCTCGATGTGCCGGTAGTAGGTGTCGTTGTCCTCGCCCTTGATCGCGAAGACGGAGATGTCGAACTCGTCGACGAGCGCGGCCGCGACGTCGTCCTGCGTCGAGAGTGGGTTCGACGCGCACAACACGACGTCGGCGCCCCCGGCCTTCAGCGTGCGCATCAGGTTCGCTGTCTCGGTCGTGACGTGCAGGCACGCGGAGACGCGGTAGCCGGCAAGCGGCTGCTCCGAGGTGAAGCGCTCGCGAATTGCCGTCAGCACCGGCATCTGCCGGTCGGCCCACATGATCCTGCGCACACCCTCGGGTGCGAGCGAAATGTCCTTTACGTCGTGTCGTCTCGTCGTTGCCATCCAGTTCCTCTCGTCGTCAGTTCGCGGGGGAGTGTAGTGCCGGGTCCTTACGCCGCCAGCAGCCGTTCGTGCTTGCGCTGCTCCCAGTCGATCCACGAGCCCGTGTCGGCGGCGGCTGCAAGCCAACCGTCGACTGCGTTGCGCAACTCGCGTTCGCGGCGCAGGCGCGCTGCGAAGACGAGCTCCTCGAGGTCGATGTCGAAGCGCTTGCGCAGCTCGCGCAGGGCGTGAAGCTGGTTGAGCTCGCCGAGGCCGTAGAGCCGGTATCCCGACGGCGTGCGGCGCGGGACGACGAGACCGTGCTGCTCGAGGTAGCGGAGCATCCGGGCCGACCAGCCGGTCTGGCCGGCGGCCGCCGAGACGGTCAGGGCGTCCACGCTCCAACCTTAGCACAGTCGTGTAAAGGTTAGGGTGCGCTCGTTCCCTCGCGCCCGTAGGCGTCGGCGAGGCGCACGACGTCGTCCAGATGCGGGGTCGAGACCTCGAGGATCGTCGTGTCCTCGAGCGCTGTGACGCGGTGCACCGTGCCCGGGCGGTAGTGAAACGCAGCGCCCGGCCCGACGACCTCCTCCTTCAGCACCGTCTCCCCCACGGCGCCGAGCTCGATCTTGGCGCGGCCCTCCTGCACGAGCCACGACTCGTCCTTCTCGTTGTGGAACTGCAGCGAGAGCGAATGGCCGGCGCGGACGAAGAGCACCTTGCCGCAGTAGACGTCCGTGAGCGCCCAGATCAACTCCCAGCCCCATGGCTTCTCGACGCGGCGCGTCTCGAACGCCCACGCGTCGAGCGAGTCGATGTTCGGCGAATCGATTCCCATCTCCGCCGATCCTCTCATGCAGCAAGCCACTCAGGGTGCTCTGCGAGATGCTCGGCGGCGGAGCGCAGCTCCTTCGGCGTGTTCACCGTCAGCCAGAGGCCGTCGTGGCGATAGGCGAAGAGCCTGCGCTCCTCGGCGAGCTCGGGGAATGTCGTCGTCTCGTGGTCGCCGCGCTCAGGGAAGCGCTCGATCGCCTCGTCGCCGAGGACATAGATGCCGCAGTTCACCCAGTACGGGACACGACCCGCCTCGCGAAAGCCCTCGACGACATCGTTGTCCCCCAGGTCGACGACGCCGAACGCCGACTTCGGCTGCGCGACTGCAACCGTCGCCGCAGCACCCGTCTCGCGGTGACATGCAAGCAGCGATTCGAAGTCGACGGCAACGAGCTCGTCGCCGTTCAGCGCGTACACGTCGCCCCCCTCACGACGCTCGCGCGCGGCGAACTTGATCCCGCCGCCTCGACCGAGTCGCTCGGGCTCCTCGGCGGCAACGATCTCCGTGCCGAGGCCGACGAGGTCCTGTTCGAACAGCGGTCCCTGGCCGGCGGCGCACGCGATGATCACGCGCTCGACGCCCGCTTTCGCGAGCCGCGCCACCTGGTAGCTGACGAGCGGCTTGCCCGCAACCGCGACGAGTGACTTCGGGCGGCCGCCGGCAGCGTCACCGAGGCGCTCCGCCTTGCCGCCCGCGAGGATGATCGCCTCCATCCTCAGACCTCGAGCTCGACGTCGCGCTCGGCAGTCTCGGGCAGGACGTCGGTCGGCGAGCTCGGGCGCCCGACGCCCTCGTAGACGAAGCCGGCGGCGCGCGTCTCCATGGGGTCGAGCAGGTTGCGACCGTCGATGATCAACGGATTCGCCATCGCCCCGCGCACCTCCTCGCGCGCGAGCTCCCTGAGCTCCTTCCATTCGGTGACGATCACGGCCGCGTCGACGCCGCGCACCGCGTCGAGGACTGTCTTCGAGATCTCGACTCCGGGCGTCAGCGCGCGGCCATCGGTGACGACGGGGTCCCACGCCCGCACCTCCGCGCCTTCGGCGAGCAGCCGCGAGGCGAGCACGATCGACGGCGCCTCGCGCATGTCGTTTGTGTCGGGCTTGAACGCGAGCCCGAGCAGCGCGACCTTCTTCCCGCGCAAGGAGCCGAGATGGCGCTTGAGCTTGCCGATCACGCGGCGCTTCTGCAGCTCGTTGACCTCGATCACGGCCGAGAGCAGCTGGAAGTGGTAGCCGGAGTTCGATGCGAGCTGCTTCAGCGCGAGCGAATCCTTGGGGAAACAGCTTCCGCCGTAGCCGATTCCGGCGCGCAGGAAGTGGGGTCCGAGCCGGTGGTCGAGCCCGATACCTTCGGCGACCTTCACGACATCCGCGCCCGTCGCCTCGCAGACGTTCGCGATCTCGTTGATGAACGAGATGCGCGTCATCAGGAATGCGTTGGCGGCTAGCTTGATCATCTCGGCCGAGTTGACATCGCTGCGGACGACCGGAGCCTCGAGCGACGCGTAGAGCGAGGCGACTGCGACACCGTCGGCTTCGTCGAACGCGCCGACGACGATGCGGTCGGGATGCATGAAGTCGCGCACCGCGCTGCCCTCGGCGAGGAACTCGGGGTTCGAGACGTAGCCGACATGCGAGAGACCGCGGCCGTCGAGCCCGTGGCGCACCTTGTCGCCGGTGCCGACCGGCACCGTCGACTTCATCACGAGGATCGTATGGCCGCTGAGCTCGGGTAGCTCGTCGACGACTGTCCACACACGCGAGAGATCGGCGTCGCCGGAGTAGGTCGGCGGCGTGTCGACGCAGACGAAGAGGAATTCGCAGTCGGCGACGTCACTCGGTTCGAGCGTGAACGAGAGCCGCTCGCGGTTCTTCTCGAGCAGCTCGGGAATGCCGTCCTCGTGGAACGGCGCCTCGCCTCGGCGAAGCGCTTCGATCTTGTCCGGGACGACGTCGCGGATCACGACCTCGTGCCCGAGCTCTGCGAAGCACGCGCCCGTGACGAGGCCGACCCAGCCCGCGCCGAAGATGCCCACCCTGGCCATGCCGCGGAGCTTACGTCCCCTTCGTAAGCGGTTTGAGACCCTTGGCGATCGCGATCATCGTCTCGTTGGAGAGCGAGTCCAGCAGCGTGTTCACGACCCAGTAGCTCGTGTCGCCGACGCGGAGCACCACCATCTGCAGGTGCGAGCCCGAGTAGTAGAACGAGAACTCCCGTCCGTTCAAGTCATGCTGGAAGCTTCGATCCGCGAGGATCGGCGGGTTCGACCAGTTCGTCTCCTCGATCCCCCAGAACTCGTTCGAACCTGTGCGGAAGACCATGTAGACGGCCTTGTTGTGCCCCTGGATCGTGTAGTAGCGGACAGGCTTGTCGGTCGGCAGCGTGTCCGGCTCCGACGAGCTCTCGAGCACGGTCGGCACTTCGAGCTTGAATGGCGCCTTCTGCACGAGCGGGTCGAGCAGCTGGTCGCCGGGGCCGCGGTCGAAGCGGACATTCGCCGGCGTGTGCACAGGCACCGATGCGGCGGCGGGCGGCGGCGGGAGCTGGTTGTGGAAGGTCTGGCCGACGATCACGACGAGCATCGAGCTCGGATCGAGCGCGCGCAGCTTCGCGTCGTTGGGCAGAGGTCGGACGTCGGCCGGTTGCATCAGCTTCTGCAGCGCAGCGGCCGCCTGCTTCGCGCCGGTCTGACCGGCGTCGTAGTAGATCTGGGTGTGGAAGTACGGGCTCGTCGGCGCGTTCGGCTGCAATCCGTTCGGCGGCAGAACCATCAGGTAGCCGCGCTGGGCGAGCAGGTAGCCGGCGTTCGCAGCCGCGCCGGCAACCCCGTTGCCGTTCAGGACGGTGACCGTTGTCTTCTGCGGCGTCGGCGTCTTCGTCTTGACTTTCGTCCCCAGCGCGGTCGCGTTCGCGACCTTCGAGACGCCGACGTCTGGGTTCACGAACTGCTGGACGGCCTGCTGGATCGATTGCGACGAGGCCTGTAGCTCGGAATAGCCCGTGATGTCATTGCGATTGATCGAGTCCTGGAAGACGTGACCGCCGGGAAGCGTGGCCGCAAAGCGCGCATATGAGAGCACGACCGTGTCACTGGTGTCGCCCGCGACCTCGACGTTCTGCGTGATCGCCGAGACGATCCCGGGCAGCTTCAGCGGATCGAAGTTGTCCGAGACCTGCTGCTTGATCGCGCGCACGAACTCCTGCTGGCGCGCAAGGCGGTAGAGATCGGAGTCTGTGTGGCGGAAGCGGACGAACTCGAGCGCCGCACCGCCCGTCATGAGCTGATATCCGGGCTCGAGGTTGATGTTCGCGTAGTCGGTCGCGGCCGTGCCGACGTTCTTGTTGTAGTAACGGCGGTCGACGCTCATCCAGACGCCTCCGAGCTGGTCGACGACCTCCTTGAAACCGTGGAAAGAGACCTTGATCAAGTAGCTGATCGGAAGACCGGTCAGATGGTGCACCGTGAGCAGCGTCCCGGTCGAGCCGCAGCGCGAGTACGCCGAGTTGATCCGGTCGTCTGTGACGAAGCCGGTCTTGCAGTAGATCGGCACGATCAGATCGCGCGGGAACGACAGCATTGAGATCGTCTTCGTCGCCGGGTCGGCACGGATGAGCATGATCGTGTCGGAGCGCGACCCGGCCGCCGTGCCATCGCCGACGCGGTAGTCGTAGCCGATCAGGAGTGCGATCGCGGCCTTGCCCGGCGGCGGTGCGGGGGCGAGCCGCTTCTGCGCCGTCTTGCAGTCCGCCTCATGACAGCGGATCGCCGCGAGCGATTGGTGGTACCAGAGGTAGATGCCGCCGCCGGCGGCGAGCGCGAGCGCGACCGCGACCAGCAGCACGATCATGATCACGCGCCGTACGAGCCCGCCGGCCGTGCGCGTCGACGGCGGCGGCTGCTGGTAGCGAACGACGGGGCTCTCTGCCGCGGGCGGATAAACGGCGTGCCCGTTGCCGTTCAGCTCGGCTCCGCGCCCGATCCCTCTCTTCAGCGTGGTTCTCATTTGAAAAAAGGGCGCCCGCAGGCGCCAGAAGCGCAAGGATAACCCACCCCGCGGTGGGCCTGCGTTAGACCCGGGCGCGGTTCAACAGCGTCTTCGCAATCTCCTGCTCACGCAGCTCGAGCTCGGTCTGGTCGGTCGACGGGGCCACGAAGTTGAGCCACAACTGCGTCCGGCCCTTCGAGAGGAAGATCGTGTCGTCCAGCACCGCGACCGTCTGCTTGCCGACCGTGTCGAAGATCGTCGTGCGATAGAGCGCAGCCACCGTCGCCAGCTTCGGGAACGAGACGCGCTTCGTGAACCCGAGCTTAATGTTCGGATCGGACCCGGTTGACTTCAGCACGTCGTACTTGATGCACGTCGTGAGGCCCGGCTGGAAGAGGCGCTTGTACTGGGTCGCAACCTGCTTGGCCGTCTTCAGGACCGTCACGTCGCTGTCGATCTGCCAGCCGGCGCTCTGCAGGAAGAAGTCCGACTCCACATGCGCCGTGAGCGTGAGATCGTGGAAGTTTGGCTGGAGCGCGGGGCAGCGCGGTGTCTTCAGATTCGCCACCGTCGGCCCGGTTGTCCAGCCGGCGCCGAGGTCGGCCTTCGTCAGGAGCGCAGCCTTGGCCGCAGACTGGTCGGCCGCGTTGAGCTTCGTCTTCGGATCGAGCGGATCCGCAGCCGCAACGGCCACCGCCGCGAGCGCGGCGACGAGCGCAGCC
>DASYAO010000008.1:0-34698 GCA_036501285.1 Gaiellaceae bacterium | reverse complement strand
GGATGCCGTATAGAACTTGAGGTGGACGTCCGGGAGCGCCGTCTTCAGCTTGCGGATCAACTCGACGTAGTAGTCGAGGCCGACGTGCGGGTTCTCGCCGTTGACGCAGTGGATCTCCGTGAACTGCGCCCGCTCGTACTGTTCGACGGCGTCGGCGACGAACTCGTCAGCGCTCAGCGTGAACGCGTCCTCCTGCTTGTTTGTGCGCGCGAACGCGCAGAACTTGCACTTCACCCTGCAGACGTTGGTCTGGTAGAGATTGACGTTCTGGACGAAGAAGACGCGGTCGTCACCGCCGCGCACCCGGCGCGCGAGATCCGCGAGGTCGCCGACCGCGAGCAGGTCGTCCGACTCGAGCAGCGCGAGGCCGTCCTCGAAGTCGAGCCGTTCGCCGGCCTCGATCTTCTCGCGTACGAACTCGAGTGTGGTGTCGACAGCGACGGCCATCAGCTTGCGCGATCCACCATCGCATAGGTCAACGACTCGAGCTCCTCGCGGTGGATGTCACTCGAGAGATAGGAGCGCGCTTTCGACGCGTAGCCCAGCGCCGCCTCGCGCGAACGCTTGATCGCATCGGTTGCCGCGACGCGCGCGAGCGCTCCGTCAAGCCGGCCGCCGGCGAGGGCCGAGCGAACTGTCTCATCCTGCTGCGACGCATAGAGGAGCGGCATCGTCGGCGTGCCTTCCCGCAAGTCGGTGCCCGGGATCTTGCCGGTCTCCTGCGTCTGACCTGCGCAGTCGAGGATGTCGTCGACAATCTGGAAGGCAATGCCGAGCGCGAGACCATAGGCGCCGAGTGCTTCGTCGCCACCCGAGCCGAGCAGGCACGCAGCCTCGAAAAGCTTGCCGGTCTTGAGTGCGCTGCGCTCGAGGTAGGCCTCGATCGTCGTGTCGGGGTCGTGGGTCTGGCTTCGCTGCAGCGCCTCGCCGCGCGCGAGCGCAAGGCACGCATCGGCAAGGACTGCGACCGCGCGCGAGTCGCCGGTGTCGGCGAGCTCCGCGAACGCGCACGCGAAGAGATAGTCGCCTGCCGAGAGCGCTCCGTCGGAGCCGAAGACCGACCATGCAGCCGGAACGCCCCGGCGCATTCGCGCGCCGTCGACGACATCGTCGTGGACGAGCGTCGCCATGTGCACGAGCTCGACGGCAACGCCGGCCGAGAGCGACGCTTCCTCAGGCGCGGATGACAGAAAGCAGAGCAACGGCCGCAGGCGCTTGCCGCCCGCGCGCAACGCCTTGCCGGCGACATCGGCCGCCAACCCCGGCCGCCGCTCGACGGCCCGCACGAGCCGCGCCTCGAGCTCGGCCATGTACGCGCCGAGCCCAGGCGTCGCGTCGACGACAGCGAGCGCGTTCATGCCGCCGTTCCCACGTGCAGCGCGACGATCGAACCGGCGAGCAGCCGGAAGCTCACGTCGACGAATCCCACGGCGCGCATCGTCTCCGCGAGCTCTTCCGCAGGCGGGAAGCGACGGACGGAAGCGGGCAGATATGAGTACGCGCGTCCTCCAGGAAGCAGACGTCCGGCGAACGGCACGAGCCGGTCGAACCAGAACGTGAAGAACGGGCGCGCAACTCCTCGCGGCTGTGTGATCTCGAGCACTCCCAGCCGGCCGCCCGGCCGCAGCACGCGACGCAGCTCACGCAGGCCGCGCTCGAGGTCGGAGATGTTGCGGACCCCGAAGCCGACCGTCGCCGCGTCGAAGCTCGCGGACTCGAACGGCAGCTCGAGTAGATCCCCCTGCAGCCACTCGATGCGAGGTTCCTTGTGGCGTGCGCGGTCGAGCATGCGCGACGAGAAGTCGACGCCGACGACTGCGCCCGCGCCCGCGTTTCGGTCCGCAACGGCAAGATCACCGGTGCCGCACGCGGCGTCGAGCACGCGGTCGCCCGGCCGCACGACCGCCTCGGCGGTCCGACGCCGCCAGCGGCCGTCGAGCCCGACCGTCATCGCGCGGTTCATCGCGTCGTAGACCGGCGCGATCCGGTCGAACATCGTCCGCACTGTGTCGGGAGCGAGAGTCACGACAACACTCCGGCCACAGAGTATGCGAGTGATGCCTACTTGCCGCCCTTCGACGCCTCGAGGAAGGTCGCGAGCGCCGTTAGGTTCTTCGTCGGCTGATCCGCGAACGGGATCATCTGGCTGCCTGGATTCACGCACTGAGGGCACTTCAAATGCGCTATCTGGAAGGCGATCCCCTTGTTCTTCGCGCCCTCGGCGCTGAGATCAGGCGCACCGAGGTTGTGGTTTCCCTGCCCCAGATAGGTGTGGCAGTTGAGGCAGCCGAGCTGCGCGAAGAGCCGCGCGCCCGCGACCGCCTCCTTGTTCTTCGTGAACTTCTCCGTCGCGGCCCAAGACGGCACGTGCGTCACCTCCTCGCTCGCGAGCGCCTCCTTCGCCGTCGCGCCGCGGTAGGTGAGGATGCCCATCGAGAGCACGGCGAGCACGGCCGCGACCATCGCGACCGGCCGCCTGCTCGGCCTGCGCTCCGAGCGCAGGTCGATGAACGGCAACGCAATCAGGAGCACCAAGCAGATCGTCGGAATCCCGACCGTGCCCAGGATCACCGAGTCGGGCCACTTGAAGATCCGCAGCAGCTGGAAGAGGAAGTAGAAGTACCAGTCGGGCCGCGGGACGAAGCTGATCGTTCCCGGGTCGGCGGGCTGGTCGTAGAGCTTGCCGAGCCAGCCGGCCTGATTGGGAACATCGGTGCTTCCGTGCGGGCCGAAGCCGGTGTGGTGACCCGGCGTCGTGAACTTCCAGATCGCCGCGAGCCCCACGATCACGATCACAACGACGAGTGACATCACGGTGTCGTGGAACATCGCGTAGGGATAGAACGGCTTCCCACGCTCTTTGACGTCCTGCTTGTATTGCGCGAAGACGCGCTTGCGCTCGACGATCCGGTCCTCAGCCACGAATCGTGCCTCCTCGCGGAGCGGGACGCGTGAGCCCCGTGCGCGGCGGCGCCGGCGGCGGCGGCTCGGTCGGGCCCGAGCCGGCAGGATGCTTCGACCACGGCGGCGACGTGACGCCGAGGCGGATCACGAGATACAGATGCAGCCCGATCAGCGCGAAGATCGCGCCGGGAATCAGCAGCATGTGGATCGCGTAGAAGCGGCTGAGCGTGTCGGCGTTGATGTACGTCCCGCCCTGAAGGAACTGTGCGATGAACGGCCCGAGGAACGGCGCCGATCCGTTGATGTTGATTCCCACCGTCGTCGCCCAGTACGAGGTCTGGTCCCACGGAAGCAAATAGCCGGTGAAGCCTTCGGCGAGCCCGAGCGCGAGCAGGAGCACACCGATGATCCAGTTGAGCTCGCGCGGGTACTTGTACGCGCCGAACAGGAACACGCGACCCATGTGCAGGAACATGAGGATGATGAACACTGACGCGCCCCAGCGATGCATGCCGCGCACGAGCCAGCCCGCGAACACGTCGTTCGTGATGTTGACGATCGACGGATACGCCTCCTGCGGATCCGGCTTGTAGTACATCGCGAGGATGACACCGGTCGTCGCCTGAACGAGAAATGCGGTCAGCGTCGCCGAGCCGAGCGTCTGGAACCAGTTGGTGTCCGACGGCACCCTCCGGAAGAGGAAGTACCTGACGGCACCGATGAGACCCGAGCGTTCTTCGAGCCAGTCGACCGGATACATGATCCGATCCTGGGGACTCATGCGCGTCGCCATCAGTGCGGAGGTTGGATCGGGTACAACCAGGACTCGATGCCGTCGATGTGCTCGCCCGGGAACGCGAGCGTGTACTTGTAGATCCTTGCGGTCGCTCCGCTGCCGACGACGTGTGACACCGAGAAAGGCGCGCCGACGTAGAGGTGGCCGTTGCGGATCGAGAACGAGTATCGGTCGAGCGCACGAACCGGCGGACCGGCGATGCGGTTGCCCTCGACGTCGTAGGCGCCGCCGTGGCACGGGCAGCTGTAGCCAGAAGGCGGCGTAGGCAGCGGGATCAGCGTGACGTCCTTGTACTGCGCCGACTTCTTCGGCACGACGGTCGTGGGCTGGACGGGGCAGCCGAGATGCGCGCAGTGATTCGAGATGATCGTGAAGCTCGGCTCGGTGCCGAGCAAGCCGTTGTTGCGCACGAACGCGGTGCGGCGTGAGACTTGACCCTCGGGCGGGTTCGAGACGAACGTCGTGACCACGAACTCGCCCTGCGGAAAGTCGGTGAGCGGGCCGAGGTCGTGCGCAGGGTTCTTCTGCTTGAGGAACGCGGGCAGGAGCATGAAACCGAGGGCAGGCAGGCTCACGAGCCCGCCGATCACGCCGCCAAGGCCGAGCGTCGAGAGTTCGAGGAACGCAGAGCGGCCGTATGTGCGCGGCGGCGCGACGGCCGGCCTCCGTGAAGGTCCGCGGCCGTTTCGCCGCTCGGGCGCAACCTCGCCCGCCTTGGTCAGGCCCCGCTCGCGTGCGATGTCGCGCACCCACAGAAAACCGAACGCGATCGCGATCGCGGCACCCGCGACCGAGATCCACCAGTTGACGATCAGGCCGACGAGAAGCGCGACCACGCCCACGGCGAGGCCGACCGGCCACAGGCTCGGTCCCGGGACGTGCGGATGTTCACGGCTCGGCTCCAAGTCGGACTAGCGGCAAATGTTACAAGTAGCGCTCGCCGTGAGGGGATCAGCGACGCAGCAGCCGGGTCAGACTATGACGAATTGGCTCCGCCGCCGCCACAGGTGCGGTTCCGAGCCCGTATTCGGCCCAGCGCCTGTCGACGAGCCCGCGCACCTCGTCGCTCATCTCGATCTCGGGCGGCCACTCGCGCGCGCCCTCGGCGGGACCCTTGGCCGTCGCGTCGATGCCGAGCTTCCCGCTCGTGAACTGGCACGTCGTCGCATGGTCGAGATGATCCGCAGGCCCCTCGCTCAGCACCACGTCGCGCGCCGGGTCGACGTTCGCGCCGGCATAGAACGTCACCTGTCCGTAGTCGTGCACGTCCACGTGCGCATCGACGACGATCACGGTCTTTGTCAGCGACAGCATCCCGAGACCCCAGATCGCGTGCATCACCTTGCGCGCGTGCCCGGGGTACGCCTTGCGGATCGAGACGATGCAGCAGTTGTGGAACGCGCCTGCGACCGGCAGGTCGTAGTCGACGATCTCGGGAACCGTGGCGCGCACGGCGGGCAGGAAGATCCGTTCGGTGGCCTTGCCCAGCCACGCATCCTCCTGCGGCGGCTTGCCGACGACGATCGACGGATAGATCGCGTCGCGGCGCATCGTCATCGCAGTCACGTTGAAGACCGGGAACCGTTCGGTCGGTGTGTAGTAGCCCGTGTGGTCGCCGAATGGCCCTTCGTCGACAAGCTCGCCACGCTCGACGTAGCCTTCGAGCACGATCTCCGCCGACGCCGGCACCTCGAGATCGACGGTCACGCCCTTGACGACGTCGACGGCCTCGCCGCGTAGGAGCCCCGCGAACATCAGCTCGTCGATGTGCTTCGGCAGCGGCGCGCTCGCGGCGTAGGCCGTGATCGGGTCGAGACCGAGCGCGACGGCGACTTCCATGCGCCCGTCGCCCGCGACGTAATCGGCGCGGCCGTCCTTGTGCAGCTGCCAGTGCATCGCGGTCGCGCGCGGGCCGAGCACCTGCATGCGGTACATGCCGACGTTGCGCCGTCCGTCACGCGGATCGCGAGTGATCACAGCGGGCAGCGTGATGAACGGCCCGGCATCGCCAGGCCAGCACGTCTGCACGGGCAGCCGCCCCAGATCGACTTCGTCGCCACGGAGAACGATCTCCTGGCACGCGCCGCTCCGAACGGTTCGAGGGGGCGAATCCGCGATCGACTTCAACTGCTTCAGGCCGCGCAACTTCTCGCCAAGCCCTTGCGGCGGTTGCATCTCGAGCACCTCGGCGAGCGTCGCCGCCGCGTCGTCGAGCCGGGCGACGCCAAGCGCGAGGCACATGCGCCGCTCCGTGCCGAACTGGTTGACGAGCAGCGGGTGGTCGCTTCCTTTCGGATGCTCGAAGAGAAGCGCGGGGCCGTTGGCGCGCACGGTGCGCGTCACGATCTCGGTCACCTCGAGGTGAGGGTCGACCTCGGCCCCGACGCGGACGAGCTCGCCCTCGCGCTCGAGGAGCGCGATCCATTCGCGGAGATCAGAAGCCGGCACGGCCGGCCTAGTAGGGGTAGAGCTGCCGCTTGCGCTCACGGCGGCGCTCGCTGGCCCGGTGGGCGAGCTCTCCAAGCGCGATCACGACGACGAACACGAGCCCGACGACCAACATCGCGAGAATCACGTGCGTGCCGTCGGCGACCTCGTCGAAGACCATCATTGCGCCTCGACTCTAGCCAAATGGCGCTCGATCGCCTCCGCCGCTGCTCGCGGATCCGGCTCGCCGCCGAGCGCCCTCACGGCAGCCAACCAGGCGTCGCCGTCGCCGTCCTCGCCTCCTGCCCGAAGGGCCGCGCATTCGGCGATCAGCTCGGCCATCACGCTGACGGCGTCGACTCCGCCCGCGGAAGCGATCCTCACGAGGCCGTGTGCATAGAGGTAGTCCCCGAGCAAGATCCGCTCGCTCTCGCCGTCTGGCGCGAAGAGACGTGAACGCCCGTAGTGGACGAGGTAGGCCTCGTAGACGGTCTCGATCCCGAGCTCATAGCGCTCGGGCGCAAGCGGTGAGAACACCGGCTCCCACTCGGGCGACTCGAGCAGAGCGTGAGCCCAGAGACGGCTCTCGCCGCGCGCCTCGGCGACGATCGTGTCAGCCGCGGTCAAGCTCACGTACGGCCTCGATCGTCGCTTCGATCTCTTCTTCGCCGTGCGCGAGTGACGGGAAGAGACACTCGTACTGGCTCGGCGCGATGTACACGCTGCGGTCGAGCAGCCCGCGGAAGAGTTCCGCGTACTTCGCGGTGTCGAGCTGCTCGAATCGGAGCACCGGTCCCTGCCTGCCGGGAAAGAACGTGAGCATCGCGCCGACGCGCTGGACCCGGCCATGCGGCGCGAGGCCTGCTTCGAGCTCGGCCGAACGACGCTCGAGCTCGTTGTAGACCGCATCGTCTCGGAGACGTCGCAGCACGGACAGACCCGCCGCTGTCGCAAGTGGATTTCCAGACAGCGTTCCGGCCTGGTAGACGTCGCCCGCCGGCGCGAGCCGCGACATCAGCTGCGCGGAACCCCCGAACGCGGCAAGCGGCAGCCCGCCGCCGACGATCTTGCCGAGGATCGTGAGGTCGGGCGTCACGCCGTACCTGGCCTGCGCGCCGCCGCGCCCGACACGGAAGCCGGTGATCACCTCGTCGAACACAAGCAGCGCTCCGCATGCGTCACAGAGCGTGCGCAGCGCCTCGAGGAATCCCGGGGCCGGCGGCACGCAACCCATGTTTCCGGCGACGGGCTCGACGAAGATCGCCGCGAGATCCTCGGCGTGGCGCTCGACCGCAGCCGCAGCCTGGTCGACCTCGTTGTAGGCGACGACGATCGTGTCGGCCGCGACGGTTTGCGGCACGCCCGGCGACGCCGCGATCCCGAGCGTCGCGAGACCCGAACCGGCTTCGGCGAGGAACGGGTCGGCGTGACCGTGGTAGCAACCCGCGAACTTGATCACGCGCGACCGGTTCGTCGCGGCTCGCGCGAGACGAAGCGTCGTCATCGCCGCCTCGGTTCCCGACGAGACGAGACGCACCTGCTCGATCGACGGAACAGCGTCGGCGATCTCAGCGGCGAGGTCGACCTCGCGCTCGGTCGATGCACCGAACGTCATCCCGTCGAGCGCAGCCTCGCGTACTGCTTCGACCGATTCGGGATCGGCGTGCCCGAAGATCAACGGCCCCCACGACTGCACCCAGTCGAGCAGGCGGCGGCCGTCGGCGGTCTCGAGGTACGCACCGCTCGCGCTCGAGACGAAGAGCGGCTCGTCGAGTCCGACCGAGCGCATCGCGCGCACCGGCGAGTTGACACCGCCGGGGACGAGCTTCTGGGCTCGGTGCCAGAGGTCGGTGCGGATCAGAGCCACTGGGCGAGCTCCTTCGCCCAGTATGTGATCACGACGTCGGCGCCCGCGCGGCGGATCGCAGTCAGTGCTTCGATTGCCGCGCTGCGCTCGTCGAGATCGCCTGCGGCCGCAGCGGCTTTGAGCATCGCGTACTCGCCCGACACACTGTAAGCGGCGAGCGGCAGGTCGAAACGGTCGCGCGCAGCGCGAATCACATCGAGATACGGGAGCGCCGGCTTGATCATCAGGACGTCGGCGCCTTCCGCGATGTCGAGCTCGCACTCGCGCATCGCCTCGCGTACGTTGCCCGGATCCATCTGGTAGCCGCGGCGGTCGCCGAACGACGGGGCCGACCCGGCGGCGTCGCGGAACGGCCCGTAGAACGACGAGGCGTACTTCGCCGCGTACGAGATGATCGGCGTTTCCGGAAGCTCGGCGCGGATCGCGGCGACCCTGCCGTCCATCATGTCGCTCGGGCAGACGGCGTCGGCTCCTGCCTCGACGTGGGACACGGCCGTGCGCGCGATCAGCTCGAACGACGCGTCGTTGTCGACCTCGCCTCCATGGAGGACGCCGCAGTGTCCGTGCGAGGTGTATTCGCACAGGCAGACGTCGGTCAGCAGCAGCAGTTCGGGGAAGCGAGGCCGGATCGCGCGGAGCGCCTGCTGCACGATGCCGTTCTCGATCCACGCGCCGGAACCCTCTTCGTCCTTGTCCTCAGGGATGCCGAACAGGATCACCGCCTTCACGCCCGCGCGAAGCAGATCCTCGCACTCGCGCACCGCGCCTTCGACCGTAACGCGCGCGAGCGCCGGCAGGCGCTCGTTCTCAAGTGGCTCCGGTGCGACGAAGAGCGGCTGCACGAGATCGTCGAGCGACAGCGTCGTCTCACGAACGAGATCGCGCAGCGCACCGGTGCGCCGAAGCCGGCGCAGCCGGGTGACGGGGAACGGGCTCACAGAGAAAGGGTACGCGCGCGGGAGCCTTCCGGCGGCTCGGCCGGCTCCGTCCCCACCGGCACCGTGCCGGCGTCCCACGGCTCGAGTGTGAGCCGCTCCGCGAAGAACTCCCAGGTTGCGCGCCCGACCGCGAGCAGGGGCAGGGCGATGAGCGCACCCGGGATCCCGTCGATCTCGATCCCGGCGAGCAGACCGAAGATCACGAGCAGCGGATGCAACCGCAGTGCGCCACCCATCACATTCGGCACGACGAGGTGACCTTCGAGCTGCTGGATCGCGAAGATCAGCAGTACCACCCAGAGTGCCGACACCGGATGCACCACGAGCGCGTAGAGGACCGGTGGCACACCGCCGAGCCACGGGCCGAGATAGGGCAGCACCTCCGCGATCGCGATCCAGGCGCCGAAGACGAGCGCGTACTTGTCCCCGTTCGGCAGGAGCCCCGTCACACCGAACACGTAGAGACCGAGTCCGGTCGTCACGCCGATGATCAGCGAGAGCAGGACCTGGCCGCGCACGTACGCAACCAGCGCGTGCTCCATGCGCGAAACGAGTGGCCTACCGCCATGCGGCGGGAACCTCCTGTCGATGAACCGTGCGAATCTCGCCATCCCGAGCAACATGTAGATCGACACGACGAGTATGAGGGCGCCGTCGAAGATCGCGCGGCCGATGGAGATCGCGGCGCCTTCCAGAAAGTTGACGATGCGGTGGGTGTATCTGCCGACGTCGCGATTGCGGATCCGTCGCACGATGCTATGGCCGCTCTTCTCGATCTTGATCGAACGGAGGTGATGCGCGTCAAGCCACTCCTGCAGCCTGTCGACGTCGCGGTCCGCCGACGTGAGGCCATGCCGTCCGTGGTGAACGGTGAAATAGGCGTTGAAGCGATTCGTAGCGGTCTTCGCCTGACCGACGACGACGGTGATGAGAGCGACGATGATGATCAACAGCGCAGCGGCGAACGTGATGTATACGAGCGCGACCGCGATCCCGCGTCGCACCTTGAAGGCACCGAGCGTGAGCACGATCGGGTCGAGCAGGAGCGCGATCAGCGCCGCGACGAGAAACAGGAAGAGGGCATGACCCGCCGCGCGTCCGGCGATCCACAGCAGCACGATCAGCAGCGGCAGGCCGATCAGCTGAATCCAGCGGGGAATCACGATCCGGGGCGGCAGGCCCGCCGGAGCACTCACACAATCGATGCTACAAGCGGCTTCGCACGGCGGCGGGAGATCCGGCGGAGCATCGAGTACGACTGGCTCGACGGCGCACTGGCACTCGATCCGGACGCGTCATGGGACGACCCTCGGTTGAAGCCCCGGCGGGGGTCCGCTACGGTCCGGCCGATGTCGCCGCCCGCGAAACATGGGCGTGCCACGCCTCGCCGTCGCCGTCACCAGCACGACGTTCGCAGGCGTCGCCTCGCAGTCGTGATCGCGATCGGCGTCGTGGCGCTCGGCACGCTTCTCGTCACTGCCTTCGGCGGTGGCGCGAAGCCGACCGTCGCGATCACGCCACCCGCGTCCGCCGCGCGGCTCCTTCCTGCCGGCCCGCCGATCCCGCTCGTGGTCGCGAAGCTCGGCACGTCCCTGAAGATCCAGCTGCCGGTGAACAAGAGCCGCGTCACGGCGATCGGCTACTTCGGCTCCGAGGATGGATCGATCGCGCTGTCGCCCGTCGGCACGCAAGCGAACGAAGGTTTGCTGAAGCGGCTTGTGCACAAGGTCCTCGGAGGCGGGGGCGGCGAGCCTCGCTGGTATCTGCTTCCGGGTGGTCACGGTCCGTCGACGTCTGCGCTCGACGTCGGGGCCGCGCCGGGCACCGACGTGTACGCACCAGTGAACGGAACGATCGTCGGCATCGGCAAGGTCGTGCTCAACGGTCGAACGTACGGAGAGCGCATCGACATCCAGCCCGCCGACGCACCCTCACTGATCGTCTCGGTGTCACACCTCAACGCGGACCCGTCGCTCACCGTCGGCTCGATGGTCACGGCCGACGCCTCGAAGATCGGGGTCGTGATCGACTTCTCCTCGGGGGAGCAGCAGGCGCTCGCGCACTACACGAACGACACCGGCAACCACGTGTTGATCGAAGTGCACCCCTCCGCGACGCTTCAGGCTCGCTGAAACTCCTTTTTATCGCCGACGTGTTCGGCACGCCCGGGCGACGGGCGGTCGAAGACAGGCTGAAAGGACTGCGCGAGGAGCTGCAGATCGACTTCTGCATCGTGAACGGCGAGAACGCCGCGGACGGCCGCGGGATCACGGCGAAGATCGCAGAGCGCCTGCTCGCGGCAGGCGCCGACGTGATCACGCTCGGCAATTGGGTCTGGGGCCAGCGCGACTTCGCTCCGTATCTGTCCGGGACCGACCGCGTGATCAGGCCGGCGAATCTCTCGCCGAACTCGCCTGGTCGCGGTCTCGCGATTCACGACGGCGTCGCAGTGATCAACCTGCTCGGACAGATGACGCTGTCGCCGTTCGAGAGCGCGTTCATTGCCGTCGAGCCGCTGATCGAGGAAGCGCGGCGACGGACACCCGTGATCGTCGTCGACTTCCACGCCGAGGCGACGAGCGAGAAGGTCGCGCTCGCGCACCACCTCGACGGCCGCGTCACGGCGGTGCTCGGAACACACACGCACGTCCAGACGCGCGACGCCCGCGTCCTCGCGGGCGGAACGGCCGCGATCACCGACGCGGGCATGACCGGGCCGCACGATTCCGTGATCGGCAGCATCCCGGAGGGCGCCGTCCGGCGTTTCGTCACGGGGCTCCCGACCCGGCTCGAGCCCGCATCGGGGGACGTCCGGATCGAGGGTGTCGTCGTCGAGTGCGGCGAGGACGGCAGGGCTACGAGCTGCGAGCCGGTGCGCGTTCAGGCCAGCTGAGCGTCACGAGCAGCCCGAGCAGGAGCAAATCGCGCACGAAGACGACCCAGGCGAGCTGGAAGTGGAAGACGTACTCGAAGTAGCGCTTGGGGAAGAAAACGTCGGTCGCGACCCACGCTGCGGTGAGGATCGCCGTCGCCAGGTAGCCGCGCCGGCCACGGACGAGAGCCACGGTCGGCACGAGCCAGATCAAGAACTGCGGCGAGAGCACCTTCCCGAGCGCGATGAACGCGCAGAGACACGCGGCGGCGTAGCGCAAGAAGCGATCCGAGCTCGACGGCCCACGTGCAAACGCGAACCACAGGGAGACGAGCACCACGAGCTCGGCGACCGTCGTCACTGTCGCGAGCGTTCCCTGACCGGCAAGGTTGATCGAGCCGTGCGACGAGAACACCGTCGGGCGGCCGAATGTCATCAACGCCGAGGCGGCGAGGCTCTCGATCTGCAAAGGGCGAGTCGCCTCGCCGTCGAGCGAGTTCCAGATTCCGTGTGGTGCGATCACGAGAAACGGGACGAAGGCGACGGCGATTGCCGCAATCCCCCATAGAGCAGACAGCGCGAGCGCATGCGCGCCGCGACGCCGAAGCGTCCAGACGGCGGCGAGTGGCACGAGCACAAGCGGAAAGAGCTTCGCCGCGACACCCGCACCGAGCGCGAACCAGCCGGTGGAATGCCGATCGCGCACGAACGCGGCGAGCGCCGCGACGACGAACAGCATCGGCCAGAAATCGAAGCGTGTCAGCGCAAGTGCGCCGATGAGCAAAGGCGACACGGCGATGAAGGCAAGCGCGTGCAGACGTGCGCGCGCCGCAGCCGCGAAGAGAAGACAGCCGAGCCCACACACGGCCATCAGCCAGCCGAACGTCGCGTCGTATCCACCCACGTACGTCGGCGCGAGGAACACCGGTAGCGCACCGGGCGGATACTCGACAGGGATGTCGCGGTACGGGGCGATGCCGTTCCGCATTGCCAAGCCGTAGCCCTGATAGGCCGGCGTGTCGGTGATGACGTTGTGCGCGTAGAACCAGTGGTGCAGCGCCTCCCAGCAGCCGAGGAACACGACCGCAAGCGCTGCGACCACTACACGGCGAGCAACGTGATCGCGGCGAACGGGAAGAACCACGGTAGGTAGAGGTAGAACCAGTGGGTCAGCACGAACTCGAAGCCGACAAGGAGGACAGTCGTGTAGGCGGCGAGTTGCAGCGCAGATCGCCTTCGCGGCCACCAGCCGAGCGCGATCGCGCCGGCGACGAGAACCACCTCGAGCGCGACCTGCACCGCGTGCAGGTTTGGCAGGCCTTTGGCGTGATACTGCCGCCAGTCCCAGAGCGAGAACGGCGACGAGCGGCCGAGTTGGTAGCCGAACGTGCGGTGAACGAACGTGACGGCCGCGTGCCACGGCGACGGGTCGAGGAAGAGCACGAAGAACGCCGCGAGTGTCGCGAGCGCGAATCCGCTCACAAACCTCGCGCGCGGGCGGAAGCTCCGCGCGTCCGGGAAGCCGGACCAGAGCGGCAGCACGAGCAGAGGCGCGAACTTGACCCAGGTCGAAAGCGCCGCGAACATCCCCCGCGCTGCAGGTGACGAGGCGAAGTAGAAGCCCCAGACGAGCAATGCGGGCTGGATCGAGTCGTTCGTGTTCGAGCTCGAGACGTACTGCGAGAAAGGCCACGCAGCCCACGCGAAGGCGAGCGTGGCGCCCAGTCGGGGCCCTCCGAGCCTGCGGCCGACGAGCCCGAGACCGACCAGCGTCAGCAGATCCCAGAGGATCGACGTCGCGTGCGCAGTCGGGAGCGAGTCCCAGAGGCCGCTCCAGCCGAAGATCCAGTACGCCGGCAGATATGCCTCGTACGACACGGGTCCATACGTGTCTCCCTGCGCCTCGGCCACCTCGCAACGACCGTTCGTCTGGATGCGGTCGCGCACCTCACCCGACGCATCGGGCAGTCCGCACTTCGGTCGCCCGTCCTCGACCGGGAAGTTGCCGTACGGGCTCTCGCCGTGCCAGATCAGGTCGGCGCCGATCACCCCCGAGAGCCCGACGTCGATCACGTTCGAGTCGCGAATGTTCAGCCCGATGCGAAAGCCGGCGACAAAGACCGTTGCGCCGAGCAGGAGCCAGACCGGCCAGACGGTTCGGTCGCGCACCGGCCGGTCACGTCGGCCGATCCAGAGGCAGCGGGCGATCAGCCAGGCAAATGCGGGGTAGACGAGCGGCATCGCCGCGAAGACGTTCCCATGGTTGAAGAACCACAACGAGACCGAGAACGAGAGTAGGACGAGCAGGTCGGCATTGCGCAGCGAGAGCGGCCGGCGCCAGTCGGCCAGGCCGAGCAGGAAGATCCCGCAGAACGCAAGCCAGACCCACGTCTCGTTGATCTTCTGTCCGCCGAACGCACCGGGAACGCCGCGCGCCATCGACCACGCGACCTGCGGCCCCGTCCAGGCCTGGAGCACGCTGCCCGTCGCGTCGTCGACGGTTCCGGTTGCGATCTCGCCCGCCGTCCCCGACGAAACGTCGACCGTCCAGGTGCCGTTTGCGTACGTCGCCTCGGTCTGCGGCTTCGGCGGGTAGCGCTTGAGCCAGTCTGCGACCTTGTCGTAGCCGACGAAGATCTGCGTCGCCTGTGGCGACGTCAGCCGCGGCACTGCGGCGTGAGCAGGTGCCGCGAATGCGAAGACCGCGAGTGCGACGGCTGCCGCCGCTCTCAGCGGCGAAACGACCAGAGTTTGTTCCCGATGAAGTTGAGGGGCGTGATGCAGACGACGGCGACCGCGGCCGCGACGATCTTCCCCCAGCCGAGCAGGTCGAGAAAGATGTACAGCCAGAACTGGTTGGCGCCGAAGGCGATTGTGGACACGATGAAGAAGCGGACGCCTTGGTGCCCGAAGTGGCCCTTCGTCTGCACGAATGTCCAGTGGCGGTTCCACCAGTAGTTGTTCGCCGCCGAGACGACGAAGGCGATCGCCGCGGCCAGGTGCGCCCCGATGCCGAGGAGCGCCGCGTAGATCGCGAGGTAGATGACGTAGCCCGAGAGCCCGACGACGCCGAACTTCGCGAGCTGAACCCAGTTGTGCGGGCTACGGAGCGCTTGGATGGCGCGGTTCTCGAGCACGGCCAAACGGGAGCGAGGCTACCCGATCGACCGGGCAGGGCCGGTCACAAGCGGAACGAAGCGAACGGGGAGCGAGCTGACGAGCCGTAACCGCTCGCCGTCGCGCTCGAAGACGCAGAGCTCCTGCTTGCGCCGTCCGCCGAGCGGAAGCGCGAGCCGGCCACCGTCCTCGAGCTGCGCCCCGAGCGCCGGTGGGATCTCATTCGCCGCAGCGGCCACCGCGATCCCCGCAAACGGCCCAAGCTCGGGAAGCCCGAGCGCACCGTCTCCCTCGTGCACCTCGACGTTTCCGGCCCCTGCGAGCTCGAGTGCCGCCCGGGCGGACTCGGCGAGCTCCGGGATCACCTCGACCGAGTGCACGTCTCCGGCGAGCTCGCCCAGGACGGCGGCCTGATAGCCCGAGCCGGTGCCGACGTCGAGCACGCGCTCGCCGCCTCGAAGCGCAAGCCCGCGGCAGATGTAAGCAACGATGAACGGCTGGGAGACGGTCTGGCCGTATGCGAGCGGCAGCGCCGCGTCGTCGTAGGCGTGCCCGCGAAGGTCGGGCGGAACGAACAGCTCGCGCGGAACACGCCTCATCGCGTCGAGGACGCGTTCGTCGTCGATGCCGCGGTGCCGCAATTGGTCGTCGATCCACGTCGCCGTCTTCATGCGTGACTCGCGACGCCGACGCCGAAGTGCTCCGCTGCGAGCGCCTTCAGCCCGGTGATCGACGAAGGCGGATCGCCGAGCCCGATCGTCAGCATCGGTACCTCGGAGTCGTCGAGCTCGAGCGATCCGTGGCTACCCCCGCCGACGTGGCTGCGGCCGGCGAGGTCCGAGAACTCCCACCCGGGCGCTGCAGAGACGATTACCTCGCCCGCGTTCGGATTGCGAAGCGCGGCCTCGGCACGCGCACGGCCGTCCGGGAGGTCGTCGAGCAAGGCGATGTCCTCGTCGCCGGCACGGCGCGCGACGAGCTCACCGTCCTCGAGGAACACCGCGACCCCAACTGAGGGCTCGCCGTCGAGCGCCGTCGCGAGCGCTCGAGGGTCCTCGCCGTAGATCATCGCCGCGCGATTCGAGCCGGTGACAAGCGCGTTCTCGACATGCAGCCTCGTCGCTTGCTCGACGTGCGACTGACCATGATCCGAGCAAAGCGCGACTGCGTAACGGTCGAGAAACTCGTCGTGGCCACCAGCGGACTCGACGAGCGCGGCGATCGCGTCGTCCGCGCGGCGCAGCGCATCGTGTGCGGCGTTCGGGCCGAGCGCGTGCGATGCATAGTCGTAGTCCGGCAAGTAGAAGACGAGCAGGTCGAACGCGTCGCGGGTGACGAGCCAACGGCCGACCTGTCCGGCGTAGGCGTCGATCGAGCCGCCCGCGCGGTTACGCCATGCAACCGGAGCGCCGGTCCGATCGGACTCATAGACGCTGTAGAAGAAGAAGCGCTTCGGTCCGTGAACCGGCGGCAGCCCGGGAACCGACGACGTGTGGAGGTTGCGACCGCGGTAAGTCGTGATGTTGATCGCGGCCGTGGTGAGCCCTGCGTCCTCGAGCAGCTCGTACACCGTCTCGGCACTGGTTGACAGGTGCCGCTCGTTGAGGTTGACGATCGTGTCGCGGATTCCGCGAGCGAGACCCGCGGCGACGAGCGCGCCAAATGACGAGCCGTATTCGACGAGGCGCTCGTCCGCGCGGTTCCACCAGACGAGGTGCGGAATGCCGTGAACGTCCGGATGCGCGCCGGTTGCGATCGATGCAAGACACACGGGCGTCAGCGATGGGAACGTCGATGTCGCCCGGCGATACGTGCCGTTGTCGAGTAGGAAGCGGAGCGTCGGCGTATCGGTTGCCTCGAGCATCGACGGCGTCAGGCCGTCGATCACGATCAGCACGAGCGGTTTCGCGTCAATCACGAGCGAGGGTGCGAAGGCCGGCGTGACGGTCGGGCTCGCGACGGCGGGCTCGCAGCGCGAGCAGCGGCAACGCAGCCGCCTCGAGGTATCCGACCACAGGCACGAATGCCAGCCCTGCCACCACCGCCGCACCGATCGCGATGAGCGCGGCCGTCCCACCGCGCGTGCCGCCGCGGCGCAGCGCTCCCGCGACGACGGGCGTCGCGCCGAGTCCGCCGAGAAGACCGCCGATTCCGCCGCCCACGGCCTCGTCCCAGTCGAAGAGGACGTAACCGATCGCCGCACCGACGGCGAGCGCAACCGCCGCCGCAACCCCGAACCGCGGCATGAAGCCTGCCACGAGGACGCCGAGTGCTGCGCCTGCGCCGACGAGGATCCCGATCGTGTACCAGGCACCCATCGGCGGCCACTTTAGAGGCGGTGGCCGTGTTTGGCGTCGGTCGCAGGGGGAATTAGAGGCGTCAACCGGTTTTGGCTGACGACTCCCGCATAGTTCTGCTCTTCTTCTCCTCGGAGCGCTCCGGTCCCTCTCGGCGGATGGAGAGCCTCCTCGCGCACATCGCACGCAAGGAGCGGCACCGCCTGCGGGTCGTCCAGGTCGACGTCGACGAGCGCAGCGACGTCGCCCGAAAGCTCGGCGTCGAGATCGCGCCGACCCTCGTCCTCGTCCGCGGGGGACGTGCGATCGCGCGAATCGCGGGACGGGCGAGTGCGCCCCGGATCGAGCAAATGCTCGAAAACCACCTGGAAACCGGCGAAGCGGCCGCGGCCGCCTAGTCAAGCTCAGGTTGACACCCGCCGTGGCGACGGCGACCATCGAGTGATGCGCCGAAGCGCCCTAGCTCTTTCGATCCTGGCGCTCGTCTTCGCAGCCGCGGCGTGGCCTGCATCCGAGCGGCAACGCTGCGACTCGCGCAGCCCGGCCGCCGGCAGCTTCTCGGACTGCTTCACGGGCCACTACCACGGCACCGGGTTCTACCCCTCCTTTGCGGAATCGATCTCGTTCCACATCATCACGCCGGCAAAGATGCACTCGAGCGCGCTCTGGAAGTTGTGGGTCAGCGACTCGAAGCACTACAAGTGGCCCGCGCCGTGCGCGAATGCGAACGCGATCTCGTATGCCGGGACGTTCGACTTCTACGGCGGCGGCGCATTCATCGGCTGCTCGGCCTCGCGTCCGTATCAGCTCGCGGGCTACTACCAGGTGCGGAAGCCGTACCCGTTCGGGAACGACGATACCGGCATGGTGTTGACGCACGGACAGATGTCCGGCTCGTCGGCGAAGGACAACGTTCTCGAGCTCGTCTTCAGCGACGCGACGCACGATCACTTCGCGCAGCCGGAAGTCGTACTCGGCGCTAGCTCCTGATCGCCTGGATCAGCGCAAGCGTGAACTCTGCGGCGCGGGCGCCGTCGACGACGCGATGGTCGAACGTCAGCGAGATGTTTCCTATCGGCCGCACGACGATCTCGCCGTCCAGCACGACGGGACGCGGCGCGACGCGATGGACGCCGAGGATCGCAACCTCCGGGTGATTGATGAGCGGCGTCACGAGCAGACCCGAGAGCTTGCCCGCACTCGTCACGGTGAACGTCGACCCGCGAAGCTCCTCGGGCGCGAGCGTTCCATCGCGCGCGCCGTCGGCGAGACGGTCGACCTCGACACGTAACTCGTCGAGCGAAAGGGTGTCCGCAGCACGCACGACCGGCACGAGCAGGCCGTCGCCGGTCTGCACCGCGATGCCGATGTCGTAGCGATCGAGCAGGAGAATCTCGTCGCGATCGAGCCGCGCATTCAGCTCCGGAAAGCTTTTCAGCGTGCGCGCGGCCGACGCGAGCACGGTCGGTAGCAGCATCGGCAGCTCGACGCCGCTGAAGTCGCACTCCTCGACGTAGGTCACCGCAGGGATCTCGCGATGCGCGCGACTCAGGTGCTCGACGATCGCGCGACGCACACCGCGGACGGGAACGCGGCGCCCTTCGGCCGAGCCGGGAGCCGCGCCGCGAACGTCGGCTTCTGTGATCCGGCCGTCGGGGCCGGTTCCCGTGACCGAGTCGAGGTCGACGCCGAGCGCCTTGGCGACCCCGCGTACGGCCGGCGTCGCCTGTGCTCCTCGCTTCGCGGGTTGCTCGGGCTCACCGTCACCGCCGATCACGACGAGCAGCGTCCCGACGGGGACGACCTCGCCTTCGCCGACGAGGATGCGTGTGACCTTCCCGCCCGACGGCGACGGGATCTCGACCGTCGTCTTGTCGGTCGAGATCTCGACGAGCGGCTGGTCCTCCGCGATCTCGTCGCCCTCGGAGACGAGCCAACGCGCGATCTCGCCCTCGGTGAGGCCTTCGCCGAGATCGGGAAGCTTGAACTCGTACGGCATGAGCGGCCGGAGGATAGGCGAAGATCAGCGTCGGATGTTGCGGCTGCGCGCACCGCTCGAGATCTTCCTCTGGTCGCGAGCGGCGATCTGGATCACGACGCTTCTTGCCTACTCGGTCTTCGAGGCGCAGTTCGCGCAACCGCTGCACGCGCCGACGGCGGCGCCCCCGAGCCCGGCCGGCGACGGGTGGGCGATCGACCTCTGGGCTCGCTGGGATGGCGGCTGGTTCACTCAGGTCGCGCAGAGTGGCTACGGAGACCCGAAGACGACGACGGCGTTCTTCCCCGCCTATCCGCTCATTGTCCGCGCGGCAGGATGGCTTCTCGGCGGACACGACGTCGTCGCCGGTGTGCTCGTGTCTCTCGCAGCGTGCGCAGTCGCATTCGTCCTCCTGTACGCGCTCGCGCGAGAGCTGGTCGGCGAAGAAGCGGCACGGAGAAGCGTCGTCTACCTTGCGATCTTCCCGGCCGCGCTCTTTCTCGGCGCCGTCTACGGCGAGTCGCTCTACCTGTTGCTGACGGTCGCGGCATTCCTCTGCGCAACGCGAGGCCGCTGGTCGTACGCGGGGACATGCGTCGGTCTCGCGATCCTGACACGACCGACCGGGGTCATGCTCCTGCCCGCGCTCGCCGTGCTCGCGTGGCATGCGGTCCGGCGCCGGCGAGCGTTCGCCGGGCTCGGGCTCGCGCTTCCGATCGCCGCCGCATGGCCTTTGTGGCTCTGGGCCGTCTTCGGCCATCCATTCGAGTTCCTGACCGCCGAGCGCAACGAGTGGCACCGCCGATTGTCGCCGGCCGGCCCGTTCGGCGGCATCTGGAAAGGCGTCGACGCCGGGTGGCAGGGGCTGCTGCAGTTCGTCGCCGGCGGCAACCGGTTTCCCGGCACGAGCGACTCGTTGCAAGCGGCCGGTCTCAACCTCGAAGCGCTGGCCGCAGCCGTCTTCGTGATCGTGCTCGGCGTCGTCGCCTGGAGGCGGCTTGGCGCCGCCTACGGCGTGTTCGCTCTCGCGAGCGTGGCACTTCCGCTCGCCTCGCCGGCAGCGAACTTCCCGCTGCTCTCGATGCCCCGATTCGCGCTCGGCATCTTTCCCGTGTTCATCGCGCTCGGCGCGATCGCCCGCCCGCGCACGAACACGATTGTAATCGCAGTCTTCGCGATCTGGCTCGGAGTCGATCTCGCCCGATGGGTGGAGTGGCAGTTCGTTGCTTGAGGACTCGCGTCAGAAATCGAGCAGCCGTCGCGCGGCTTCCGACACGCGTTCGATCGACGGCACGTAGAGATCCTCGAGCTGCCAGTACGGGTACGGCACGTCGTATCCCGTCACGCGGAGCACAGGCGCCTGGAGATGGAGCAGAGCCTTCTCGGCGATCAGCGCTGCGAGCTCGGCGCCGAAGCCGGCGGTACGCGGCGCCTCGTGCACGATCACGACGCGTCCGGTCTTCTCGACCGACGCGAGGATCGCCTCCTCGTCGAGCGGCCGGAGTGACCGGATGTCGACGACCTCGCAGGAGATTCCGGTCGCCTCGGCCACGCGCTCGCACACCGGAACCATCGCGCCGTAGGCGATGAGCGTCACCTCCTCGCCGATACGCGCGATGCGCGCCTTGCCGAGCGGAACGGTGTGCTCGCCTTCCGGAACCTCGCCGCGCGCAGTGCGGTATACGAGCTTCGGCTCGAAGATCACGACCGGGTCCGGATCTCGGATCGCAGACGCAAGCAACCCCTTCGCGTCGGCCGGTGTCGACGGCACCGCGACCTTGATCCCGGGCGTGTGCACGTAGTACGCCTCAGGCGAGTCGTCGTGCAGCTCCGGGGCGCGCACACCGCCGCCGTAGGGCATGCGTATCGTGATCGGGAACTCCATCGCCCCGCGTGTGCGCCAGCGATAGCGGCCGACATGCGTGATCAGCTGGTCGAGGCAGGGATACGAGAACGCGTCGTACTGCATCTCGCACACGGGCCGAAGCCCGGCCATGCAGAGCCCGACGGCCGCGCCGAGCATGCCCGCCTCCGCAAGCGGCGTATCCACGCAACGGTCGGCTCCGAACCGGTCGCGAAGGCCCGCGGTGGCTCGGAACACGCCGCCGGCGCGGCCCACGTCCTCGCCGAGCACGAGGACCGAGTCGTCGCGGGCGAGCTCCGTGTGGAGCGCGTCGTTCACAGCTTCGACGAGCGTCAGCTCAGCCACGTCGGACCTCCTCGTCGAGGAGCGCGGCAATCGAAGCCGGCGGGTCGGCGTACGCGTGCTCGAAGACGAGCCGCGGATCTGGAGGCGGCTCCGCCTCGGCCTCCGCGATTCCCTCACGGAGCGCCGACTCCGCCTCTGCGCGAATCTCCGTGACTCGCTCGTCGTCGAGGACGCCGCGATCACGTAAGAACGCCTCGTAGCGTCCGACGCATTCGTTTCGCCGCTCCGCCTCGACGCGCGTCGGATCGATGTACGCGCTCGGATCGTCTGCAGTCGCGTGCGGCGCGGCGCGATAGTGCACAGCCTCGATGAACGTCGGCCCGCCGCCGTCGCGGGCGCGCTCGACTGCTTCGCGCGCTGCCTCGTAGACGGCGAGCGCGTCGAGCCCGTCGACGGTGACGCCCGGCATTCCGTAACCGCACGCCTTGTCGGCGAGCGTCGAAGCGCGTGTCTGCGCGGACAGTGGCGTCGAGATCGCCCACTGGTTGTTGTTGCAGACGAGCACGAGCGGCGCCCCCATTACCGCGGCGAGGTTGGCGCCCTCGTGGAACGCGCCTTCCGAGGTGGCGCCGTCACCGAAGAACACCATCGCAACACCGGGCTCACCCTTCAGCTTCTTTCCCCACGCAAGCCCGGCCGCGTGAGGCACGTGCGTTCCGATCGGGACGCAGATCGAGGCGACGTTCCATTCGCGCGGGTTCCACCAGCCCGACGGATGGCCGCGCCACCACTGCAGGATCGTCGCCGCCGGCATGCCGCGCACGAGTGCGATCGGCGACTCGCGGTAGCTCGGGAAGATCCAGTCGTCCTCGTCGAGCGCAAACGTCGCACCAGCCTGGATCGCCTCGTGGTTCCAGGCGATCGCATACGTCCCGATACGGCCCTGGCGGTGGTAGACGACCGCACGCTCGTCGAAGACGCGCAGGAGCACCATCCTGCGGTAGAGCTCGACGAGTTCGGCGTCGGCGAGCGTCACGCGAGCACTGTAAGCGCGTTTCGCTCCGCGCCGAAGACTGCTTCGTTCACATCGCCGAGATCCTCACCGTCGGCCTGGAGGGGCAGCGGCCTGTCGCACCGGACGACGAGCTCGTCGAGATCGTGACCGGCGAGCACGTCGGGATCGCCCGGCGCGGTGCCTCGGACCATGCGCACGAACATTCGCGGCAACGCAACCGGCCTCACGGCTCGAGGCGCGACGAACGCGATTCCGTCCTCGAACTCGGCCTGTCGTGAAAGCGTGAACGGGATTGCGCCCGCGTATGTGTAGGGGTGCCCGTTCGCAACGAAGACGAACGCAGCCCGCCCGTAGCCCTCGACCTCGAGCTGCGCATCCATCCGCAAGCCGCGCTCGACAAGCGAGCGTGCAACCGTCAGCCCGAAGACGAGGTTGCTCGCACGGCGGCCGTCGGCACTTCGGCCACGCTTGTCGATGCGGCGCACCGCTTCGCCGTCGAAACCGATGCCTGCTGAAAACAGAAACAGGCGGCCGTTGACGCGTCCGAGCGCAATCGTTCGCGTGCGGCCTGCGGTGAGTGCACCGGCGATCCGAGCCGCGGCCTGCGCGGGTACGCGCGACAGTCCGAGCGCACGCGGTACCACGCTCGTCCCACCACCCGGCACGAACCCGAACGGCACGCGACCGGCGGCGCCGTTCACGGCTTCGTTGTACGTCCCGTCGCCCGAGAAAACGACGATCGCGTCGAAACCATCATCGGCCGCAGCCGACGCGAGCCCGGTCGCATCGCCGGGGCCCTGCGTCTGCATGCGAACGACGTCGGCGCTCACACGCAGCTCGTCCTCGACCTCTTGCACTGATGCGAGCTTCACGCCGGTCGAGTACGGGTTGACGATCAGCGCGACTCTGGTCACCGTAGGAACCTAACCGCGCGTCGCATACCCACGCATCCCATCCAGGAGCACGGCATAGAAGCGGGCGGCGAGCGTCGAAGTGTCCGCGCCGGGGCGAAGCCACGTGTAGGCCCAGTTGGCCGCCGAAAGGAAGAGCAGCGCCGCCGTCGCGACGTCGAGGTCGGTGCGAAGCTCGCCGCCTTCGACGCCTTCACGGAAGAGCGCGCGGATTCGCTCCTCGTAGCGCCGGCGCTCGGCGACGAAGCGCTCGCGCCGCTCGCCCTCGAGCGCGCGCCATTCGCGGGTGAAGACGGTCGCCGCGTCGAGCTGCTCGGCGACGATACGCAGGTGGCCTGCGAGCGCGAGCCGGATCTTCTCCGTCGCAGGCGCGTCGTCGGGCACCGCATCGAGCGCGCGGTGGAACGACTCCGCGCCGGCCCAGGCGACCTCCCAGAGGAGATCTTCCTTCGAGGCGATGTGGTGGTAGAGCGAGGCCTTCTGGATGCCGAGTGCCTCTGCGAGATCGGCGAGCGAGGTGCCGTGGTAGCCGCGCTCGGCAAAGAGCCGCGCCGCCGTGCGGGTCAGCTCCTCGCGCCGCTCGGACATCGACTGCGCTAGCCTACCGATCGGTAGGTTCATGACGGAAGCGGAGTTCATCGACTACCTGCACGCCGGCGGCCAGGTCGAGACCGGCGATTGGATGCCCGACGAGTATCGGGCGCGCCTCGTCAAGTTCATCCAGATGCACGGGAGCTCGGAGCTGATGGGCGTTTTGCCTGAGCGGGAGTGGATCCTGCGCGCGCCGACGCTGCAGCGGAAGCTCGCGCTCACCGCAAAGGTGCAGGACGAGGCGGGACACGCGCAGCTGATCTACCGCGTCGTCGAGGATCTCGGCAAGCCGCGCGAGCAGTGCCTGCAAGAGCTCGTCGACGGGAAGGCGAAGTTCCACAACGTCTTCCACTATCCGACGAAGACGTGGGGCGACGTCGGCGTGATCGCGTGGCTCGTCGACGCGGCGGCGATCATCTCGCAGAAGGCGCTCCTCAAGTGCTCATACGCGCCGTACGCGCGGATCATGAAGAAGATCTGCTGGGAGGAGTCGTTCCACATCCTGCACGGCCGCGACGTCGTGCTCGCGATGATCAACGGCACCGATGCGCAGCGCGAGCTCGTGCAAGAGGCGCTCGACCGCTGGTGGGGACCGCTGATGCAGTTCCACGGCACGAAGATCGAGCCCGAGAACGATCCGATGCTGCACTGGCGGATCAAGTCGCAGGGAAACGAGGAGGCGCGGCAGCAGTTCCTCGAGGGCTACGCGCCGCAGATCTGGGAGATCGGGCTCACCGTCCCCGATCCGAAGCTTCATCGTTCGGACGACGGCGTCTGGGAGTACACCGAGCCCGACTGGGACGAGCTGAAGTCGGTCGTCACCGGACACGGGCCGCGCTCGGCGGACCGGCTCGCATTCCGTCGCCGCTTCCTCGAGCAGGAACGCTGGGTGCGCGAGCTCGTGCAGGCGGCGTGATGCCGATCTTCGAGGTCTTCCGCCAGGAGAAGAAAGGCCAGGCGTTCCAGCACGCGGGCTCCGTCGACGCACCGGACGCGGAGTTCGCCGAGACGTGGGCGCGCGAGCAGTACGGAAGGCGCGGCGAGTCGGAGGCGCTCTGGCTCGTGCCGCGCGAGGCCGTACACGAGGTCATCGATTTTCCCGACGAGTTCGACCTCAAGTACAGGCGGGTCGACGGGTATTCGCTGAAAGCGAGGCTGAGCGTTGCGCGAGAGAGAGCAGCTGCTCGCACTCGCTGACGACGAGCTCGTGATCGGCTGGCGCGACTCGGAGTGGACGGGGATCGCGCCGACGCTCGAGGAAGACGTCGCGTTCTCGTCGATCGCCCAGAACGAGATCGGCCATGCGCGGGCGGTCTACGAGCTCCTCGCCGAAGACGCCGATGCGCTTGCGTTCGACCGCGCGCCTGAAGAGTACCGCTGTTCACCGCTCGTCGAGCTGCGCTTGCTCGACTGGGCGCACACGATCGCGCGGCGCTATCTCTACGAACAGACGGACCGGGAACGGATCGAACGGCTGATGCAATCGGACGATCCCGTCGTCGCCGGAATCGCGCGCAAGATCGATCGTGAGGAGGCCTATCACCGGATGCACGCCGAACTGTGGGCCGAGCGGCTGCGCGACGAGCCGCGCTTCACGCAGGCGCTCGAAGAGCTCCGGCCCTACGTCGACGGTGACCGGGCTACGCGGACGCCCGAGTTCGCCGAGCTCTGGGACGAGATGACGTGCGTGCGCCGCTCTGCGCCGGGTGCGGAATGGTGACCGCCGACCAGGTATTGGCTGCGCTCGACGAGATCCCGGATCCCGAGATCCCCGTGATCTCGCTCGTCGAGCTCGGCGTCGTGCGCGACGTCGAGGTCGACGGTGCGCGCGTGAGCGTCACGTTGACGCCGACGTTCCTCGGCTGCCCTGCGCTCGAGGCGATGAAGCACGCGCTCGAGGAGAAAATCGCGTCGATCGGCGGCGACCCGGATGTCACGGTCGAGCGCGGCGACGCATGGACGAGCGACTCGATCACCGCCGCCGGCCGCGAGAAGCTTCGCGCCGCCGGCTTCGCGCCGCCCGTGCCCCGCGAGGCGACAGCGCCGCGGCTCGTACAGCTGCAGTCGCGCGCGTTCCGCTGCCCTTACTGCGGGTCGGCGGACACGCGCCTTGAGAATCTGTTCGGGCCGACGCCCTGCCGGTCGCTCCGCTACTGCGAGAGCTGCAGGCAGCCCTTCGAGCAGTTCAAAACGTTGTAGTAGTCCGCTACTCGTTCGTGCAGGTAGAGAGGGAAAGCCAGATCAGCGTGCCGACGGCGGAGATCACGCCCGCAACTGCGCCACCGACCCAGAGCATCTGACCGGTCCCGAGCGCGACCGCCATGAAGAGTGCGGCGACAAGCGACGGCATGCCGAACCAGGTCATCCAGCGGTACATCTCGCGGTCCGCGAGCTGCGCCTCCGTCAGGGCGACGAGGTGAAGGTCTGCGTGCGGGGCGGCGTACTCGGTTGCTGCAACTGCGCTCATCTCTCTCCTCTCGAGTTGGCGCAGACAGGGGGCGCCGCTGGAATAGGAATCACTTTCTAGCAGAGAAAGAATTGTTGCGTTAGCTACAAAGTGTTACTATCGTGACGATGAGCACGAACCGGGTCGCCGAACTGCTCCACGAGGCGGCAGAGACCCACCACGTCGTCTATCGGATCGTCGACGGCGACGATCCGGATTGGGCGTCGTGGTACGCCGACTGGCTGCTCTCGCTCTCGGAGCTCTCGGATGAGCTCGGCACGAAACCGGTGCGAAGCCACCTCGTGCACGCGCTCGTCGAGCTCGACCGCGAGTACACGGCGGCGGCGACCGACGAGCGCTGGGAAGACTTCTACGCGCGTGGCCTCGAAGCGCGCTTCAACTAGGCCGTCGGCGCGCCGCTCAGGCTCGGGTATGCGCCCGTGAGCAGAAGCACATAGCCGAACGTCTGCGCCTCGTAGCGCAGCATCCACGCGCTGATGTTCCGCATCCCCTCGTTCATGCGCCCGAGCGCGAGGCAGTAGAACCACCCGAGCACGGCAACGATCGTGTTCACGATCCTGAACACATACACGAGGATGCCAGCCGGAATCGCGAGGATCAGCCGGAAGAAGACGGTCAGCCGGCTCTGCTTCACCGGCCCGTCGATGCGCACGTCGACCGGGTATGGATCGGCCGCCGAGAACGGCGGCCACGGATTCGCGAGTAGGAAGAAATACGCAGAAACGCGCGTCGCATAGCGGACGTATGCCGCGTCGAAGTCATGAAGTCCCTTCGGCACTTGGCCGGTGAAGATCGCGACAAGCCACGAGACCGGAACCGTCACGATCAGCGCGATCCCCCAGATCTCGAGCCAGATGTAGTGCGGGATCAGGAGCAGCAGCCGAAAGAACACGGTGAGGCGCGATCGGCGCAGGTCATCGGTGACGATCAGGCCGATCGGGTGGCGGGAGGTACCTGCCTCCATTGCTATCCCTCCTCGAACTGGAAGCCGCTCCCGCTCGCTAGCGTCGGGTAGCGGTCGGTCAGCAGCAGCAGATAGGCGATGGTCTGCGCGTTGTACCGAAGGCAATACGCCATCAGGTCGCGCATCCCTTTCGGCATACGTCCGGTCGCAAGCGCGGCGAAGAGCCCGATCACCGAGACGACGATCATCACGAGCTGGAGCACGTAGCCGAGGACGAAGGCCGGAATCGCGAGTGGCAAACGGAAGAACGTCTTCCAACGCGACTGCGGCTTCGGCGACGCGACGTCGAGGTCGATCGCGTAGGTGCCGTACCACCCGCGGAACGACGGATACGAGTCGGCAATCAGGTACATGTAGGCGTAGACGTGCGTCGAGAACCGCAGCAGGCGAGCGAACCACTCGTGCAGGCCTCGCGGCGAGTGCCCGCGGACAAGCGTGATCACCCAGTTGACGATCGCTACCGGAAACGCAACGTACGCCCATCCTTCGAGCACGATCAGCAGCGGTAGTGCGAGGAGCCAGCGCAGCAGCACCGTCAGTCGCCAGCGCCGGAGGTCGTCGCGCACGACGAGCTGCACCGGATGCAGGCGCTGTGGAGCTACGCCCGTGAATGACGCGGCCCGTTTCTCGCGGAACGCGGCGACGCCCTCGGAGAAATCGTGCGTCTTCGCGAGCTCGCTCTGCGTCAACGCCTCGCCCTCGAGCTGCTGTTGCAGCGTCGTGTCTTCGGCAGCGTCGAGGAGCCGCTTCGTCTCCCAAACCGCTCGCGTCGGCATCGCCGCAAAGAGCTCGGCGACCTCGACCGTGCGCTCGGCAAGCTCGGCCGCCGGCACGACCTCCGAGACGAGTCCCCATTGCAGCGCCTCGGCCGGCGAGAGCTTGCGCCCTGTCGCATACCACTCGAACGCGCGCCCGTAGCCGAGCAGACGTCGCGCGAACCACGTGCCGCCGGTGTCGGGCACAAGGCCGATCCCCACGAACGCGGGAACGAAGCTCGCCTCCTCGGAGGCAATGCGAACGTCGCACGCGAGCGCGAGCGAAAGCCCTGCGCCCGCGGCCGGGCCGTTGACGGCCGCGATCACAGGCTTCTCGAGCGCGCGAATCGCGAGCGCGTGCCGGTTGTACGTCGCGCGGAGGTGCTCGCCGAGGTCGCCGGCCCCGCTCCCGAACTCCTGCAGGTCCTGGCCGACGCAGAACCCCCGGCCGGCGCCCGTGAGCACGACCGTGCGGATCTCGGGGTCGGCCGCGCGCTCGAGAGCGACGGAGAGCGCAGCGTGAGCGGCGCCGTTCAGCGCGTTCAGAACGTCGGGGCGGTTGAGCGTGATCGTCAGGACCGCGCCGTCGCGCCTGCTCTCGATCTCGGCCACGACGTGAGCCTAAACGGCGGGGCTACCTCGTTCGAATGGCAGTTCGGCTGATCGCGGACGAAGGGGACGCACTCGACGCCTATTCGCGCGTCGTCGTCACCGCCAGCGAACGGCTGCTGCCCTCGGTTGCCCACCTTCGGAGCGACCGCGGCAGCGGTAGCGGAGTCGTCTTCTCGAGCGACGGCTTCCTGATCACCTCGGCCCACGTGGTCGAGCGGACCCGCCGGGTGCGCGCATCGTTCGTCGACGGCGCCGAGTACGACGCTGAGGTGGTCGGTTCCGACCCGCTCTCCGATCTCGCCGTTCTCCGCGCATCGGCCACGAGCCTCGTGCCCGTCGAGCTCGGCGACGCCTCAGAGCTGCGGGTCGGCCAACTCGTCGTCGCGGTCGGCAATCCGCGCGGCTTCGAGGGCTCGGTCACTGCCGGTGTCGTCTCGGCGCTCGGGCGCTCGCTCGCGACGCGCGCCGGACGCGTCGTCGACAACGTGATCCAGACCGACGCGGCGCTCAATCCCGGGAACTCCGGCGGCGCTCTCGCTGACGGCCTCGCACGCGTCGTCGGGATCAACACGGCCGTCGCCGGCGTCGGGCTCGGTCTCGCCGTGCCGGTGAACGACACGACGCGGACGATCGTCGCCGCGCTGATGAACCATGGTCGCTTTCGGCGGGCCTATCTCGGCTTTGCCGGCGGGCCCAGACCTTTGCCCCCACGGCTCGCCCGCGAGCTCGGCCAGGCGAGCGGCGTCGAGGTCGTCGACGTGATGCCCTCGTCACCCGCCGCCACCGCAGGCCTCCGGCCCGAAGATCTGATCGTGTTCGTCGACGGCGCGCCCGTCGCGCAGGTCGACGAGATCCAGCGCCTGCTGGTCGGAGACCGCATCGGCTCGCACGTCGAGCTCGAGGTGATCCGCGAGGGAAACCGCGTGAAGGTCGGCCTCGTGCCCGCCGAGCTCGAGCTCTAGGGCTTGCGCTCGAGGAACGCCTGGATCGCGTCCTTCGCCTCGTCGCCGAGCATCGAGAGCGCGAGCCAGTCGCGTGCGTGGCCGACGGTCTCGTGCCACGAGATGTCACGCCACCAGTTCAGCTGCTGCTTCGTGTAGCGGACGGTCTGCGGCAGCTTGGCCGCGAGCTTCTCGACGAGCTCGTCGACAGTGGCGTCGAGCTCCGCCACAGCCACCGCGCGGTTGACGAGCCCCCATTCGACCGCCTGCTGCGCCGTGATCTGCTCGCACAGGAAGAGAATCTCGCGGGCGCGCCGGTCTCCGACCATGATCGGCAGCCACTGCGTGGCACCGCCGGCAGGAACGGAGCCGTGTTCGGGGCCGACATGGCGGATGAATGCGTCGTCGACCATCACCGCGAGATCGCACGCCATCTGCAGCTCGTTGCCGCCGCCGACGGCGATGCCCTGGATGCGCGCGAGCGTCGGCTTGCCGATCTCGCGCAGCCGGTCGTGCATGTCCTTGAAGGCGCCGAACCACTTCCAGTACTCGCCGGGCTTGCCGACGAGCTCGGCACCCCACGCCTTCAAATCGGCGCCAACGCAGAACGCACGGCCCGTGCCGGTGACAACGACGACGCGGATCTCGTCATCCCAGCTCGCGTCCTCGCAGGCGCGGGCGATCTCGCGCAGCATGCGAAAGTCGAATGCGTTCAGGACCTCCGGACGATTGAGCCGGATCGTCGCGCGCGGCGGCTCTTTCATGTAGACGATGTGCTCGAAACCGAGCTCCTCCGGAGCGACCGGGCGGGGCGCGTCAGTCGACATCGGCGAAGTAGACCTCGAACTCGACGCCTAGGTCCCGCGCGTGCCTGCCGGTCGCGGCGAACTCCTCCGTGCGCGCGGCGTCCTTGAAGCTCTCGCGGTCAGGGAACTCGAACTCGGCGTAGTAGCGGTACTTCGGATCACCGGTCGGCGAGCCGAAGACAGTGCCGTGGCGGAACGTCGCGCCCGCAACTCGACGACAGAGCTCGACGTGCTCTGCGTAGGCCGACGGATCCGGCTCGCCTGCGTACAGTACGAACACTCGAACCATGAATGGAGGAGACTAAGCGATGGCCGGAAAGATGGTGCATTTCGAGCTGCCGGCGAAGGACGCAGGGCGTGCGAAGCAGTTCTGGAGCGGTGTCATGGGCTGGGACTTCGGCGACTCCGCGATGCCCGGGATGGAGTACTACATGGTGCGCACCGGTGAGGATCAGGGCGGTGCGGTGTATCCCGCCGACGAGATCGGCACGAAGCTCTACTTCGACACCGACGACATCGACGTTTCGATCGGGAAGGTACGCGAGCTCGGCGGCAAGGCTGACGACAAGACGCCGATTCCGGGCATCGGCTGGTCGACGAACTGCACGGACAGCGAAGGCAACAAGTTCAGCCTGTTTCAGGGCGACGACTCGGTCGGCGCGTGACGTCGATTGCAGTCGCGCTCGCCGTCCTGGCGGGCCTGGCAGGCTCGGTGCAGGTCGCGGTGATGGGCCGCTTCGGCGCACGAATTGGTGTTGTCGAAGCGCTCACCTTCGCGACCTGCATCCAACTCGTGCTCTCGCTCGGGATTCTGCTCGTCGTGCGCCTCGGCACGGGTGACCTCTCGCACGCGTTCCGCCAACCGCCTTGGATGTGGCTCGGCGGCATCATGGGGCTGACAGTGGTGTTCACGATCACCTTTGCGCAGCCGCGCATCGGCGCCACGGCGACGATCGGCATTTTGATCGCGGGCCAGCTCGTGATGGGCGCGCTGATCGACCGCTTCGGCATGTTCGGCGTCACGCAGATCGGAATCTCGTGGCCGCGCGCGGTCGGAATCGGTCTGCTCGCAATCGGCGCGTCACTCTCACTCGTCCGTTGAGTCGCAATGCGAGGGTGTGGACCGCGCTCTGGGCGGTCTACATCATCTGGGGTTCGACCTACCTGTTCATCGCGATCACGGTCGAGACGATCCCGCCGCTCTCGGCAGTGTCGACACGATTCATCGCGGCCGGCATGATCATGTCGGCGATCGTCCTCCGCCGTGGCGGATCGATGCGCGTGACGCGTCGCGAGTTCGCAGGTTGCGCGCTTGTGGGCTGCTTGCTGCCGGGCGCGAACGCGGTGCTGTTCTTCGCGGAGAAGACCGTGCCGACCGGCTTGGCATCGCTCTTGATCGCGTCGGTTCCGCTCTGGGTGGTGATCCTCCGGCTCTGGGGACGCGAGCGGCTTCGCCCGCGCACGCTGATCGGCGTCGCTGTCGGCTTCGCCGGTGTCGCGGTGCTGTTGCGTCCGAGCGGCGGCGCGACGATCGGCGGAATCCTGCTCTGCGTGCTCTCGGCGGTGATGTGGTCGGTCGGGTCGGTCGCGTCGGCGCGCCTGACCATGCCGCGCGACTCGTTCACGGCGACCGCGTGGGAGATGCTCGTCGGCGGCTTCGTGATGCTGCCGTGGGGAATCGTCGACGGCGGCGGGCTCTCACCGTCGCTCGGCTCGTCGCTCTCATGGGTCTACCTGGTGACGATCGGCTCGGTCGTCGGCTACACCGCCTACACGTGGCTGCTCGCGAACGCGCCGCTCGCAACGGTGTCGACCTACGCGTACGTGAATCCGGTGGTCGCAATTCTGCTCGGCGTACTCTTCCGCAACGAGCACCTGACGGTGCAGATCCTCATCGGCGCCGCGGTCGTCGTGGCGGCCGTCGCCGTCGTCGTCCGGCAGGAGCCGCCCGCCGCCACCGCGCCCGAAGAGGGCGTGCGCTAGCGCGCACGCCCTCGTAGGCTTTGGCTAGCGGTGGTCGCGATCGTGCCACCACCACCAGTGCCACTGACCGTTGACGAAGGTCGTGACCTTGGTGTTGAGGTGGGCCAGGATCGTCGACTCCTCGGTTGCAAAGAGCTTGCCGGCGGAGACCGCCGCGTCCAGCTTCGCCTGCCAAGGTGCGACGATCGCCGCAACGAGGCCGGCTGACGACTTGCCCGAGATCGAGTTCGCGACCTGCGCAAGGGTCTGGCCGGATTTGAGGTCTGCCTTCAACTGCTCCGGAGTGAGGCCGAGATATGAGGTGATCGTGCTGCCGACGAAGCTGCGATGCACGAACGCGTGATGATGGTGGTTGAAGCTCAGCACCATCCGTGTCGTGACGGCGCTCTGACCGCCGTGACACGCGAGCGCCGTTCCTGCACTACCGCCGAGCGCGGCTACGACTACCGCCGTGCATACAGCAAGGCGACGCTTGAGGCTCATGGCACTCCTTTCGGCGTCGATTGCTTGGACGAAGGTCCTGATACCCGGGTCGTCCGGCTCAAACCGGGCTGCGCAAAACCCTTACAAGGCGATGTCGTCGGGGCGCACAGGAGCGCGCGTCAGCTCCTTGCCTGTAGCGGTACGCAAGGCCGACACGACCGCGGCCGTCGCAACCACGGTCGGCGGTTCGCCGACGCCTTTGGCACCGTAGGCCGCGGACGGCTCCGGATCCTCGATCAGCACCGTCTCAACGGGCGGCATGTCGAGTGCGGTCGGAATCAGATAGTCGGTGAAGCTCGCGTTCGTGATCAATCCATCGTGTGTCTGGATCTCCTCCATCAGCGCGAGTCCGAGGCCTTGTGCGATGCCGCCTTCGATCTGCCCCTCGACCGAGCGTGGATCGATCGCCTTGCCGATCTCCTGCGCGACGCCGATCCAGACAATGCGTGTGAGCCCGAGATCGACGTCGACTTCGGCGACGACCTTCATCGCACAGACACCGAACGCGACGTGCGCACGCTCACCTGTGATCTGTCCCGTCTCGGGGTCGAGCGGCGTCGTAGGCGCATGGCGATAGACCCGTTCGACGTCGACCTCACCACCTCCGCGCGCTTCTTGTTCCGTGAGCGCTGCGCGACATGCGTCGCGCACGGCACCCGAGACCATCATCGTCTGGCGGGACGCCGACGTCGAACCGGAGGAGCCGACGGTCGCGGTCGTGTGCGGAGCGATCTGCACGTCGTCGATGCCGAGCTCGGTTCGCGCGACCTGCAGGATCACGTTGACGACGCCCTGGCCGACCTCGGCCGCGGCGCAGTGCACCTCGGCGGAGCCGTCGGCGAAGAGCCGGACCCGCGCCGAGCAGTAGTCGTCGAAGCCCTCGGAGAAACAGAGGTTCTTGAAGCCGACGGCAAAGCCGATGCCGCGGTGCACGCCTTCACCTCGTGTCGTGTTGCCGGCACCGCCGGGAAGGCGCAATGGGTCGCGCGGAAGCTCCTCGGCGAGCGGCGGCTCGAGCGCTGCGGCGCGCCGGATGACGTCCTCGACGGGCAATGAGCCGTCGATGCGCTGACCCGTCGGGAGCGTGTCGCCGGGGGCAAGCGCGTTTCGAAGTCGAAGCTCGATGGGATCGATGCCGAGCTCGACCGCGAGCTTGTCCATCTGCGCTTCGGCAGCGAAGCACGTCTGCACGGCGCCGAAGCCGCGCATGGCGCCGCAGGGCGGGTTGTTCGTGTAGAGCGCCGTCGCTTCGATGAACGCGTTCGGAATGTCATACGGCCCGCATGCGAATGACGCGGCATTCGAGCAGACGGCTGTCGAGCTCGACGCGTAGGCGCCGCCGTCGAGGAGGATGCGCATGCGAACGCAGACGAGCTTCCCGTCTCGCGTCGCGCGATGCTCTGCCCAGATGCGTGAGGGGTGGCGGTGCACGTGGCCGGTGAAAGACTCCTCACGGCTGTAGACGATCTTCACCGGCCGCCCCGTGTGAAGCGCGAGCATCGCTCCGTGGATTTGCATCGAGACGTCCTCGCGCCCCCCGAAAGCTCCGCCGACGCCGGCGAGATGGACGCGCACGCGCTCGGGCGCGAGGGCGACACACGGCGCGATCTGCGCACGGTCGACGTGCAGCCACTGGGTCGCGACGTAGATATCGATGCCACCTTCCCCGTCGGGAACGGCGAGCCCCGACTCGGGCCCGAGGAACGCCTGGTCCTGGATGCCGGTCTCGTAGACGCCCGAGACCGAGACGTCGCCGCGCGCGTCCGGATCGCCGTGGGTGATCGCAATGTGACGAACCACGTTCGGGCGGTCGTCGATGCGGTGG
>DASYAO010000007.1:0-6509 GCA_036501285.1 Gaiellaceae bacterium | reverse complement strand
TGGCGGAAGAGATGGTTGCGGAGGTCGGCGAGCATGCGCTCGCCCGTCCAGCCGGTGAAGTACGTCTGCGCGTAGGAGCAGACGATGCCCAGCACGCCTGCGGCGACGAACGCGATCACGAGCCATTTGAGTCCGCTCGTTTTTCCGTCCTTCACCTCGTTGACGGCGATGCCGACGAGGAACGGTGGCGTGAGCGTCATCGCCGTCGCGCCGACCAGGGAGATCAGGGCGAGTGCGGTGCGCCCCTTGTACGGCTTCGCGAGCTGGTAGAGCGCCCGGATGCGGCGCTTGGTCGCGGCCCATGACCAATCACCGACCTGTGCGCTCCGCTCTGCGACGAGAGAGCTTCCCGGCTGCCAGACGCGCATCGCTACGCAACTTCCTGTTCTGCGACCTGCGCCTCGAGCCTGCCGTGCTCCCAGATCTCGCGGTAAACCTCGTTCGTCTCGGCGAGCTCGTCGTGACCGCCGCGCGCCGTGATCCGGCCGTGCTCGAGGACCACGATCTCGTCTGCGAGCGCGATCGTCGAGAGGCGGTGGGCGATGATCACGGTCGTGCGGTTGCGCATCGCCTCTCGGAGCCCGAGCCGGATCTTCGCTTCGGTCGCAGCGTCGACCGAAGCGGTCGCGTCGTCGAGGATCAGCACGCGCGGGTCGACGACGAGCGCTCGCGCGATCGCGAGCCGCTGCCGCTGGCCTCCCGAGAGCGTGACGCCGCGCTCGCCGATGATCGTCTCGTAGCCATCCGGCAACCGCTCGATGAACTCATGCGCCTGTGCGAGCCTCGCTGCGTGGACGAGCTCCTCGTCGGTCGCCTCGGCGCGGCCGAAGGAGAGGTTCTCGCGGACGCTCGCTGAGAAGAGGAACGGGTCCTGAGGGATCACGCCGATCACTCGGCGCAGCGAGTTCATCGTCACGTCGCGGACGTCGGTTCCGTCGATCGTCACGCGCCCCTGCTGGACGTCGTAGAAGCGCGGGATCAGCGAAGCGAGCGTTGTCTTGCCGGAACCGGTGTGACCGATCAGCGCCACGGTGCGGCCGGGTTCGAGCTCGAGGTCGATCTGCTCGAGCACGGGACGGTCAGCGTCGTAGCCGAAGGTGACGTGGTCGAAGTGCACGCGGCCCGGGCCTGCGGGCAACTCGCGCGCGCCGGGCTCGTCGTGGATCTCCTCGGGCTCGTCGATCACCTGAAAGATGCGCTCGCCCGAGGCGGTCGCGCGCTGCCCTTCGCCGATCCACATCCCGAGCATGCGCAACGGAAACAACATCAGCGCGAGGTAGAGGTTGAAACTCACGAAGTGCGAGAGCGAGAGCGAGCCGTGCGCGACCATGCGACCGCCGACGAGGAGCGCCGCCGCCTGGCCGAGGAGCGGTAGGAACGACAGCACGGGGATGTAGAAAGCGCGCTGGCGGTTCGCGAGCAGACTCTGGCCGAAGAGTGACTCCGAGCGGCCCTCGAACTTGTCCTGCTCCGCCTGCTCCTGCGCGAACGCCTTCACGACGTGGACGCCGACGATGTTCTCCTCGGTGACCGTCGCGACGTCTGCCATCTTCTGCTGGACGTCGCGCAGAACCGGATGCGAGACGTTCGAGTAGCGATAGGCGATCAGGATCATCACCGGCGCGACGGCGAGTGCGATCAGCGCCAGCTTCCACGAAATGATGAAGACGAGCACGCCGACGCCGATGACCGTGAACACATGCTGGAAGAAGAAGACCAGGCCGTAGCCGAGGAAGAACCGCACGCCTTGCAGATCGACGGTCGCGCGAGACATCAGCTGGCCGGTCTGGTGGCGATCGAAGTAGCCGAATGAGAGCCGGACGAACTTCGCATACAGGGCG
The DNA here is from genome assembly GCA_036501285.1 of Gaiellaceae bacterium. GTDB lineage: Bacteria > Actinomycetota > Thermoleophilia > Gaiellales > Gaiellaceae > PALSA-600. The sequence goes on along the minus strand of DASYAO010000007.1, from coordinate 4,668 downwards.
CTGCGGAGATCCATCTCGACGCCGAGTGCCTGATTGCCGGAGATCAGGCGCCGCCCGAACGTGGCGAGCGCCTTCGCGACGCCGATGGCGCCGACCAGGCCGATCAGGAGCGGAAGCCGGTTGCGTTCGTAGTGATGAACCGCGGTCACGACTGAGCCGGTCAGCAACGGAAAGCTCAGCGTTCCCGCCTGTGCGATGAAGACGAGCACGACCGAGACCGAAAGCGAGACTTTGTACGGGCGCAGGAATCCGAGTAGCCGGACGAACGTTCTGCGATTGCGCGGTGCCTGCGTCGCCATCCCTTCAGACTACGCGCGTGCCTGCAGCCGGCCGAGCTCTGCGTGGATCAGTTCGACGGCCTCGTCGACGCGCCGCCTGTTCGCCTTCGAGTTGAGCCAGCTGCTTGCGCCTGACGGGTGCGGCAACGGGATCACGATTGCTCCGTCGAGCTCGTAGCTCGAGCCGACGCACTCGCTGATCGTCTTCACGTGGACGAGGCGACGCACGGCGAGCAGCCCGACCGTGACAACGAGGGACGGGCGGAGAATTGCGAGTTCAGCCTCGTGCCAGAACGCGCAGAGGTCCTGCTCCGTCGGCGTGGGCGTCCGGTCGCCGCGGCCCGTCGCGGGCTTGCCCGGATAGCAGCGAGTGACCGAGGCGCAGTAGAACGTCTCGTAGAACTCGTCCTCGTCGAATCCGAGCCAGCCTCGCAGCGTCCGCCCGGCGCGTCCGCGCCAGGGCCTCCGTTCGAGACCTTCCTGGATTCCCGGCGCTTGGCCGAAGAGATACGCGCGCTGGCTGTGGAGTGGGGCGAGCACGGGCAGCGATTCGAGCGGATAGCCGGCCTGGACGCAGGCGCGGCAGACGCGCAGATCCCGTTCGAGTGACCGCAGCGACCGGTAGGACGAGCGGCGTCGAGTCACGAACGCACGACGACGAACCAGCGGTTGGCGAGGACGACCTCGCCGGCGAGCTCCTGGGCGAGAGCATCCGGCTCGAACATGCGCTTGTACACCTGCCACGTCGAGCCGTCGTTGAGCGTGCGCTCCTGCCAGCCGTCCGCGTGACCGACTGATCCGACGACCACGAGCTCCCGCGCGAGCCGCCGTGCCTCGCCGACGAAGCGGTGTCGGTCGCATTCCTCGAGGTGGCAATAGAAGAAGCTCGTGAAGACCCGGTCGAAGCTCGCATCGGCAAACGGGAGCGCGAAGGCGTCGCCGACGACGAACCGTGCATGCGGGACGCGTTCGCGGGCGAGCTCGGCCATCGCCGGGCTCTGATCCATGCCGACGATCTCGCCCGAGAGGTGGCGGGTCAGGAAGCCCGTGCCGCACGCGACATCGAGCGTTCGTGCGGGTGGCAGGCCCCGGAGAGCCTCTTCCAGTTCCTCGACCGCTTCGTGCCAGCCCGGCCGCTCGCGTTCTGCGAAGAGACCGCGCCCGAGCCACCAGTCGTCGTATTCCTGGGCGCGCGCGTGGTAGTAGGCCTTCACGTCCTCGTAGAGTAAGTCCGTGCTGCCGCTCGAGTCGGTGCCGAACTTCTCGGAGGGGCGTGACACGGCGACGATCGACGCGATCGGTGCGGCGCTCGATGCTCACGCGCGGCTCCTCGACGTGCACGCGGACCCGGACCACAACCGCTCTGTTTTCACCGTCGTCGGCGACGAGGAATCACTCGTCGAGGCGCTCGTGTCGGCGGTTGAGACGGCACGCTCGCGAATCGACCTGCGCAGGCACGAAGGTGCGCATCCGCGAATCGGCGCGGCCGACGTCGTCCCGATCGTGCCGGTCGCGGCCGGCGATCTGGAGCGTGCGCGGGCTACGGCGCTCCTGGTTGGCGAGCGTCTCGGCGCGCTCGATCTGCCCGTGTTCGTATACGCGCCGCCCGAGCGCGGGCCGGCGTTCTACCGGCGCGGCGGGACGGATGAGTTGCAACGGCGGCTCGACGCAGGCGAGCTCGTTCCCGACTTCGGCCCCCCGCGGCTCGATCCGGCTGCCGGTGGAGTGATCGTCGGCGCGCGGCGGCCGCTGATTGCGTTCAACGTGAACCTCCGCGGCTCGGTCGAGGCGGCACGCGAGATCGCAGCGGCTGTGCGCGAGCACGACGGCGGCGGCTTTCCGGGCGTGCGCGCACTCGGGATCGACCTGCCGCGGGCGGGATTCGTCCAGGTGTCGATGAACGTCGAGGACTGGGAGGCGGCCGCGCTGCACGAGATCGTTGCCAGGGTGGAGGCGGAAGCGGTTGCGCGTGGGGCGGGGGTCCTCGGGTCCGAGCTCGTCGGGTTGCTGCCGGCCGGCGCCGCGCTCGCAGCAGCCGGAGCGGCGCTGCGCATCGACGGCTTCGATGCGTCGCGCGTGCTCGAGTTGCGCCTGCTCGATTCGTAGGGGGCCGGCGCGGAGATCACGTCACGAAGTTGGTGCCGTTTCGTGACAGACACGTCACGACTTCGGCGATAGCCTCGATCGGCATCAGGGGCGGGAGGTGGGGTCTCCCTAGTTGTCGCGTGTAATTGAATTAGGCAGCGCGGGCGTTCGCGACGACGCGCGAGGCGACGAGCGCACCCACCGCGCCGACTCCAGCGGTCGCAACCGCTGCGGCGCCGAACAACGGCCGTGCGTCCGCGATCGCAAAGAGCGGCGAGATGAGCAGCAGTCCCGTTGCGTGTGCGCCACGGTGCACGAACGAGATCACGCCGATCACGCGACCGAGCACCTCGTCGGGCACCTCCTCCTGCGCGGCCGAGTTCAGGAGCACATACGAGAAGGTCTCGCCGGCGCCCGACCCGATCGCGGCAGCCACGAGGAGCGGCAGCGAACCCGCGACGGCGATGAAGACGTATGCGGGCAGGTAGATCAGCCACGCAAGCATGCTCGCACGCGCCTTGTCGCGAACCGGCAAGCGCGCGAGCAGCGCCCCGACCACAATCGCGCCCAGGGCGAAGCCGATCATCACGACCGAGAAGCCGCCCGCGCCTCGGTGAAGCGTGTTGCGCACGAATGTCGGCACGCCGGCGATCCACGAGCCGGTCGTGATCGTCATCGCGATGCCGAAGATGAGTACGCCAAGCGCGAGCGTGCGGCGCGGACGAAGCTCCGCGATCCCGTCGCGAATCCGCATGGTGGCGCCTGACGCTGCGCGGCCGATGCCGGCATGGATGCGCATGATCAGCAGGGCTGAGACGAGGAACGTCGCCGCATCGACGGCGAAGAACGAGCTGATCGGCATGATCGTCAGCAGCCACGCGGCAAGCGCCCAGCCACCGATCGAGAGCGCGTTCGCGGCCGCCTGCACGAGTGCATTCGCCAGTTGCACGTTCTCGCGCTCGACGATCGACGGCAGCGCTGCGCCGTAGGCCGGCGCGAAGTAGCTGGTCGCTCCCTCGAGCGCGAACGCCGCGACGATCAGCGCCCAGAGCGGCAGCGAGCCCGATAGACCCGCGACTGCGATCGGCACGAGCGTCGCGAAGCGGACGAGATCGGCGCCGATCATCAACCGCCGCCGGCTGAAGCGGTCGGCCGCGATGCCACCGTGGAGGCCGAAGAAGAACGCGGGCAGGCTGTCGGCCAGCCGTACTGCCACTACGCCGAGCGCGCCCCCGCGCTCGAGCGCAAGCCACATCAGCGCGATGTAGTTGAGCGAGTCTCCGAGCTCGCTGACCGAGATTGCGCAGAAGAGGACGCGGAAGTCCCGCCGCCGGAGCAGAGAAAACGAGGGCCGGCGTGCCGGCTCGGTGAGCTCGACTTCGCGCGGGACGTCGACGACCGGATCGGACACCGTGCGAGTCTGACTAGGCTGACGGTGGGATGCCCAGCCGCAAGCAGCGGAAGCGTCGTGAGAAGACCTTCCGGCACGAGTACGGCTTCGTCACCTACGACGAGGAAGGCAACGAAGTCGAGGTCGAGCCCGAGGAGCTTCGGCCCGAGAAGCCGAAAGCCGACAAGCCGAAGCCGGGCGCGAAGTCGAACACCGCCGGCCGGGGCAAACGGTCCACGCGCGAGCCGCCGAAGCCGTCGTGGAACCGTTCGATCCGCCGCGGCGCGATGTGGGGGAGCGTGATGCTCGTCGTCGTCGTCTTCCTGTTCAAAAGCGGCTCGCTGCCCGTCCGCATTGCGATCGGCGTGCTCTACGCCGCCGCGTTCATCCCGCTCACGTACTGGATCGACCGCTTCGCCTACCGCAACTACGAGCGGCGGAACGCACGTAAGAACTAATCCGTGCCGTAGTGTCCTGCGCCCGGCCAGGGCGTCAGCACGAGCAGCACCCGCGCGCCGTCCACGCTCGAGAGCGAATGCCGTTCGCCCGGCTCGAACCGGACGAGCCCGCCCGGCCCGAGCTCGACCTGCTGCGAGCCGGCGCCGACCTGGACGTTGCCGTCGACGACGACCACCCAGGCGTTCTCCTTCACCTGGTGATCCCCGAGTGACTGCCCGGCGTCGATCGAGACGAGCACGGCGCGAGCGCCCTCGTCCTGGTGGACGACGACCGGGTCGCGCGTCCCGCGAGGCGCGTCGATTGCGCGCAGATCCCAGTGCTGCACGCCGGAGATAGTGACACAGGGCGCACTAGACTCGGCGACATGGTGCTCTCGGTCGACTGCTTCGTGCTCGATCCTCGCTACTCGGAGAATTGCTGGGTGATCCACACCCACGAGAACCCCTGGGCGATCGT
>DASYAO010000006.1:0-6333 GCA_036501285.1 Gaiellaceae bacterium | reverse complement strand
CGGCAGCTCGTCGACGAGCCGCGGTACCTCCTCGCGCTTCACCTTCGTCGCCACGAGCGGCGTCGAGCGGATCTCCAGGTCGGCAACGGCCTCGCCTCCGACCTGCCTGCGGTTGTAGACGCCGATGCGCGCGCCCATCCGCTCGAGCACGTCGAGCAGTCCGGCGCGAAGCGGATTCACGTTCACGCCCTGAATGGTCAGCTCCGACCCCGAGAGCAGCACGGCCGCGACGATGAACGGCGCGGCCGACGAGAACTCTCCGGGAATGTCGACGTCGAGCGGCGGCAACGACTCGACGGGCCACACGCTTGCCGAGTTCTTCGTGCGCTGGACGCACACTCCGAGCGACTCGAGCATGCGCTCTGTGTGATCGCGCGTCGGATACTGCTCGGTCACCTTCGTCGGCCCGCTGTCGGCCATCAAACCGGCAAAGAGAATCGCGGACTTGACCTGGGCGCTTGCGACCGGCAGCTCGTAGCTGATCGGCCGAAGCTCGGCGCCTTCGACCCGGATCGGTGCGTGCCCGTCCGTCGTCTCGATCCTCGCGCCCATCATCCGCAGCGGTGCCGCGACACGCTCGTGTGGGCGCATCGTGAGCGATTCATCGCCGACCAGCTCGAAGCTTCCGCGCTGGCCGACGAGGAGCCCGCACGTCAAGCGCATGACTGTGCCCGCATTGCCGCAATCGATCGGAGCCGACGGCTGCTGCGCTCCACGCAAGCCGACGCCGCGAACCCGCACGGTTTCGTGATCGTCTTCGATCACCTCTGCGCCGATCGCGCGCGCGACGGTGATCGCAGATTCGGTGTCGGCCGCCCGGCCGAAGCCGCGGATCACGCTTTCGCCGTCTGCGAGCGCCGCCAGCAGCACGGCCCGCTGCGAGATTCCCTTGACGCCCGGCACAGCCATGGCGCCCCGAAGGGATGCGACGGGCTCAACCTTCATACGCACCTCAAGACGAAACGCCCGAGGTTGCCAACGCAGACGGACGCGCGAGCGAAGCCCGCACGTCCTGAAGTCGGCGCCGACAAGCGGCGCCTCATTCGATCACCGGCGACACGAGCACGTCGTAGCCCTGGCTCTCGAGCAGCTCGGCCGCGCGGCGCGCGTCGTCCTCGCCGGTGACGAGCAGCGTCAGCGTTCCGCCGCGCTCGGGCGAGATGTGCTCGAGCTCGAAGTTCTCGATGTTGATGCGTGACGCGCCGAATGCCTGCGTGATCCCTTGCAGCACGCCGGGCCGGTCGGGCACGTGGACGCGAACGTGGTGCAGCGCGCCGGCGTTCTCGTAGGCGACGTCGAGCATGCGTCGGCGGTTCTGCGATGCCTCGCCGATCCAGCGTGCGAGAAAGCCCGCGTCGCCTTCGGCGAGCGCCGCTTCGACCTGCTCGATCCGGCGACGGTGCTCGGCGAGCGCCTCGCGAACGGCGTCGGCGTTGTCGAGGAAGATGTCGGTCCAGATGCGCGGGTTCGCGCCGGCGATGCGCGTCATGTCGCGCAGCGAGCCGCCGGCATTCGCGAGCGGCTCGTGCCCTTCGACGCGCGTCGCGCCCGCCTGGTTGACGACCACGTTCGCGAGCACGTGCGGCACATGGCTCGTCAGAGCGACGAGCCGGTCGTGCGCGGCCGCGTCGATCGCGACCGGAAACGCGCCGAGCGACGATACGAATTGGTGCACGGCGCGATGCCGCTCGTTGTCGGTCTGCGCGGTCGGCGTCAGAAACCAGGTTGCGCCCTCGAAGAGCCCGCCGGTCGCATGCTCGGCGCCGCGTGACTCGAGCCCCGCGATCGGATGCCCGCCGACGAACCGCGGCGAGCCGCCCGCCGCCGCGACAACGGACGCCTTCGTCGAGCCGACATCCGTGACCGTCGTCTCATCACCCGTCGCCTCGAGCACTGCCGCGACCTGCGCCGGCAGCGCGGCGATCGGAGCCGCGACGATCGCAAGCTCGGCGTTCGCAAGCGCGTCTTCCGCAGACGGCGCCGCGTCGAGGGCGCCTTTGTCGACGGCGGCGGCGAGCGCGGCGGAATCGGGATCCCAACCGGTGACCGACGCACCACCGCGTTTTGCGGCGAGGCCGACCGACGCGCCGATCAGGCCCGTCCCGATAACAGCAATGCGCTGGGTCACCGGCGCATGAGCTCGGCGAGGCGGAACGCCAGGTCGAGCGACTGCCGCGCGTTCAGGCGCGGATCGCAGAGCGTCTCGTAGCGATGATCGAGCTGGTCGACGCCGAGCGCCTCGGAGCCGCCGAGACATTCAGTCACGTCTTCGCCCGTGTACTCGAGATGGACACCGCCCGGCCACACACGCTCGGCGCGGCACACGCGGAAAAAGCCTTCGAGCTCGGTCATGATCGCTTCGAAGTCGCGCGTCTTGTGACCGCCGGCGACGAACGCGTTCGCGTGCATCGGGTCGCACGTCCAGACCACGGGGATCTTCGACTCGCGCACCGCGCGCAGGATCGGCGGCAGCACGTCGGTGACAGCCTCGGCGCCGATGCGCGTGATCAGCGTCAGCCGGCCGGCGACGCGATCGGGGTTGAGGCGCTCGCAGAGCTCGACGACGTCGTCCGGCGAAGCCGACGGGCCGATCTTGACGCCGATCGGGTTGTGCACGCCGGCGAAGAACTCGACGTGCGCCCCGTCGAGGCTGCGCGTGCGATCACCGATCCAGAGCATGTGGGCCGAGCAGTCGTACCAATCGCCCGTGATCGAGTCTTTGCGCGTGAGCGCTTCCTCGTAATCGAGGAGCAAGCCTTCGTGACTCGTCCAGACGTCGACCTGGTGCAGCTGCGGCGTCTTCTCGAGATCGATGCCGCACGCCGCCATGAACGAGAGCGCGCGCTCGATCTCGAGCGCGAGTCGCTCGTAGCGCAGCCCCTGCGGCGAGCTCGCGACGAAGTCCTGGTTCCAGCGATGCACCTGCGTCAGGTCGGCGAAGCCGCCCTTCGTGAACGCGCGCACGAGATTGAGCGCGGCGGCCGAGTAGTAGTAGCCCTGCAGCATGCGATCGGGATCGGGCACGCGCGCTTCCGCAGTCGGCGCGTCGTCGTGAATCATGTGGCCGCGGAAGACCGGGATCTCGCCGTCCGGCGTCTCCTCCATCGGCGAGGAGCGCGGCTTCACGAACTGACCCGCGATGCGCCCGATCTTGAGCACCGGCAGCGCCGCGCCGTAGGTGAGAACAGCGGCCATTTGCAGGAGGATTTGCAACCGCTCTCGCGTTGCGACGGCTGCGAAGGCGGCACCCGACGGCGTCAGCCGCTCGAAGTCGTGGAACGACTCGGCGCAGTCGCCCGCCTGCAGCAGGAACGCGCGTCCGCCCGCGACCTCGGCGAGCGCTCCGCGCACCTGCCGTACCTCGCCGGCGAAGACGAGCGGCGGCAACGCGCGCAGCTTGCGCCGGACCTCGTCCAGGCGCGCGGAGTCCGGCCACTCGGGCTGGTGCAGCGCCTCGAGCTCCCGCCAGGCGACGGCCATGGCTTCAGTGTAGGGGCGGTACCCTCAAGCGATGCGGATCTTCTCCGGCATCCAGCCGACGGGCGTCAAGCATTTCGGCAACTACTCGGGCGGCTTTCGCCAGTACGCGGCCACCCAGGACCGCGGCGACGAGGGCTTCTTCTGCATCGTCGACCTGCACTCGATCACCGTCGACTACGACCCGGCCGTTCTCCGCGAGACCTCGCTCGACCTGGCGGCGACGCTGTTCGCGACCGGGCTCGACCCGGACCGCTCGGCCGTCTTCGTCCAGAGCCACGTGACCGCGCACGCCGAGGCGGCCTGGCTGCTCTCGGCCGTGACGAGCTACGGCCAGCTCGGCCGGATGACGCAGTTCAAGGACAAGGGTGAAGGCAGGGACTTCGTCTCGGCCGGCCTCTTCACCTATCCGGTGCTGATGGCCGGCGACATCCTGCTCTACCAGGCCGACGCGGTGCCGATCGGCGACGACCAGCGACAGCACCTCGAGCTCGCGCGCGACGTCGCCGAGCGCTTCAACACGCGCTTCGGCAAGACGTTCAAAGTTCCGGAAGGGATCTACCCGGAGGTCGGCGCGCGGATCATGGATCTGCAGGAGCCGACGAAGAAGATGTCGACGACCGGCGGCACGCCGCAGGGAACGGTCCTGCTGCTCGACCAGCCGGACGTGATCCGCAAGAAGTTCAAGAGCGCCGTCACAGACTCGGGCTCGGAGGTGCGCCGCGCCGACGACAAGCCGGGTGTGACGAACCTGATCGACATCATGACCGTCGCCACCGGCGAGGACGCCGCCGCGATCGAGACTCGCTACGACGGGGGCGGCTACGGGCAGTTCAAGTCCGACGTCGCGGAGGCGGTCGTCGCCCTGCTCGACCCGATCCGCACCCGCTACGACGAGCTCCGGGGCGACCCCGCCGAGCTGATGCGCCTGCTCGCTCAGGGAGCCGCCAAGGCGCGGGAGGCATCCGCGCCGACGCTCGCGCAGATGTACGAGCGTATGGGTTTCGTGCCGCGGTAGCGGCGCCGCCCGAAGACGGCGCCGCTCCGCAAGCGTTCAGCTACCCGTTGGCCAGTGCGTCGGCCTGGCCGATCAGACTCTGGCACTGGTTCACCAGATCGCCTCCGGCCTTCACGGTCGTGTTGTTGAACTCCGCGTCGAAGAGCGCGCTCTTGATCTGAGTCGCGAGCGTGTCACGCTGGCTTGCGAGGCTCTTCAATTCGGACGACACCTGGTTGTAGGTGCTGTCGTCCTGTGCCGAACCGCTCTTCATCGCCGCCGTGTCGGCGAGGAGCGCGTCGGTACCGAACTCGCCGACGCTCGAGTTGAGCTGCTTGTAACAGACGGCCAGCTTTTGGAACTGGCCTTGTCCGGTCTTGCCTGGTGAGGTCGACAGGTCCTCTGTCAGAACACGGCCGTCCTCGATGTAGTCGTCCTTGAGGCCGGTGAGTGCCATGAGCGTCGGCCGAATGTCCGCCTGGTCGAGCCAGGTCCCCGAATTGTGGATCTGGGGATCGGTAGTCGTGCCGTCGTTCGCGTCACCCGCGGAGCTCGGCCCGTCGCCGGGCGCCGATCCGTCGATGCCGAGGTTCTTCACGCCCGGCCCCACGAATCCGGCCCAGGTGTTGTTGATCTCCGGCGCGTAGTAGCCATGGTTCCAGGCGTACTCGCTGTTGATGCTCGTGCAGTTGTTCGGCGCTGTGGCTGCCGTGGTTACGCCTCTGCACGTCGGCGAATCGGCGGTGCCGCTCGTGAAGTAGACGTCCGGGATCGGGAACGCACTGAACGTCGGCACCCGGGCCGGATCCGCGTTGCCGAAATGCATGATGTTTTCGACCGTACTGTCGGCCAGCCACTTGATCGCCGGCTCGACCTTCCCGTCGAACGGGTCGTTGACGGTGATGTTGCCGAAGTCGCGCTCGAGCCCACGCACGACCGAGGTCGACGGGTTGCCCGTCACGTACACCGCCTCACCCTGCGGCTGGCTGGCGAACGGGGTCGTGTCTCCGTCCTCGTACTGGAGCAGCCCGTGGAGGCTCGCCGAGACCTCGCCGACCTGTCCGGTGGCGTAGGTGCAGATGTAGCTCGTCGTGAGAGGCGTGCCGGTACACGACGGCGTCTCGGCCCTGCCGACGTTCGCGCCGGAGAAGTGGTCGCCCTCGTCGGCCCCGAAGACGAACTCGGTGTTCTGCGGCGTGATGCCGTCGTCACTGAGCCGCTTCAGGAACGCCGAGAACGCCTGGTTGTACGACGCGGTCGTCTGGTAGTAGCAGGTGTCCCCCGGGCCGTCGGCATAGCCGACATCCGGATTGCCGTGGTAGGTCGAGGCGGGACTGCACGGCCCCTTGTCGACCGAAGCCACCGCGTGCACATCGGAGATGTAGGCATAGGTGACCGGCACTCCGCTTTCCTGCATGTCCGCGGTGTACGCGAGCGTCTGGGCGGCGGTGATCGGCCCGAAGCCCGGGAAGCCGGGCCCAGGAGCGTACTGGCCGTCGATCTCCGCGCCGCTCAGGTCGGTCAGGTTGCCCGACGAGTTGGTGACCGGGAAGCTGTCCCCATTCGCGAAGGTGCGATTGCCGCCGGAGTCGGCGGCGCCGGCCAGGATCGGCTGCAGGTACTTGTGTCCGAAGACGGCCTGATAGCCGTCATAGCCGCCCGGCTCGTTCGGCAGAACGTCCGGTGCCGCGGTGTTCGACGCCGTCGACTGCCCGTACTTCACGGCCTTGGCGTCGGCGCAGAATGCGTTGCCCTTCGCGCAATGGACGGCGAGGCCGAGGTAGTCGTTCGTCTCCTGGTCGTAGTACGGGGCACCCTTGGTGTCGGCGTTGACCTGCGCCTGCTCGGGCGAGTTCTGC
>DASYAO010000005.1:0-8647 GCA_036501285.1 Gaiellaceae bacterium | reverse complement strand
GGCTTCGTCTTCGACGTGAGCGCGAGCGAGAGATAGGTGCGGCCGTGGAAGGCGCCCTCGAACGCAATCACCGCCGATCGCTTCGTCGCGAGCCGGGCGAACTTGACCGCATTCTCGACGGCCTCGGTGCCTGCGTTGAAGAACGCGGCCTTCACCGGGCCCGAGATCGGAGCAAGCGCCGCGAGCCGCTCGGCAAGCGTCACGTAGACCTCGTAGGGCACGATCGTGAAATCGGTATGGCTAAACCGGTCGAGCTGCTCTTGCGCCGCCGCGACGACATCGGGGTGCGAGTGGCCGACGTTGAGGCAGCCGACGCCCCCGGCGAAGTCGATGAAGGTGTTCCCGTCGACGTCCGTCAGCGTCGCGCCGCGTGCAGACTCGGCCACCACGGGGAATGTCACCGCAAGCGGCGCGGCGACCGCGCGGTCGATCCGCTCGAGGATCTCGCGCGAGCGCGGCCCCGGAATCTCGGTGCGCAGCTGGATCGACTGGGTTGTGCTCATCCCCCGGAGCGTAGCTGCGAGAATCGGTCCGATGGTCCTGTCCGACCGCACGATTGCCAGGCTTCTGGCCGAAAAGCGAATCGAGATCGATCCCTACGACCCGGGTCTGCTCCAGCCCTCGAGCGTCGACGTGCGGGTCGACCGTTACTTCCGCGTCTTCCGCAACAATCTCTACCCCTACATCGACGTCAAGCAGGCCCAGGAGCAGTTGACGGAGCTCGTCGAGATCGACGACGAGCCGTTCGTGCTCCACCCGGGCGAGTTCGTGCTCGGCTCGACGCTCGAGCGGGTGCGGCTGCCGGACGACCTCGTGGCCCGGCTGGAGGGGAAGAGCTCGCTCGGGCGGCTGGGCCTGCTGATCCACTCGACGGCGGGCTTCATCGACCCAGGGTGGGACGGGCACGTGACGCTCGAGCTGTCAAACGTCGCCAACCTGCCGATCACGATCTACTACGGGATGAAGATCGGCCAGCTTTCGTTCATGGAGCTCTCAGAGCCTGCCGAGCATCCGTACGGCTCCGGCGCACTCGGCTCGAAGTACCAGGGGCAGAAGGGCCCGACGCCGAGTCGCTACTACCGCAATTTCGAGGAATGAAGGTCTTCGTCACCGGTGGCACCGGGTTCGTCGGGTCGGCGGTCGTGCACGAGCTGCGTGCGCGCGGGATCGAGACGCGCGCGCTCGTGCGAAGCACGCGAAAGGCACAGCGGCTCGAGGCTCTCGGCGTCGAACCTGCCTACGGCGACGTCACCGACGCCGACGCAGTGCTCGCGGCGATGCGAGGCTGCACGCACACAATCCATCTCGTCGCGATCATCCGCGGCCGCGCGAGCGAGTTCGAGCGCGTAATGGTGGGCGGCACGCGCAACGTCATCGCGGGAGCTCGCGTCGCGAACGTCGAGCGGTTCGTGCAGATGAGCGCGCTCGGAGTCAACGAGCAGACTCGTTCGCTGACGCCTTATTTCGCAGCGAAATGGCAGATGGAGCACGACGTGCGCGCGTCCGGTCTCGAGCACGTGATCGTGCGGCCGAGCTTCGTCTTCGGCACGAGCGGAGGCGTGCTGCCGACGTTCGTGCGACAGGTGCGCTACTCGCCGGTCGTGCCGATCATCGGCTCTGGCAAATCGCGCTTCCAGCCCGTGTGGCTCGACGACGTCGCAGCGCACCTGGCAGTCGCACTCGAGCTTCCCGCCGCGGCGAACCGAACCTTCGAGCTCGGCGGCCCCGACCAGGTGAGCTGGGACGAGCTCTACCGCCGGCTGGCGCGCACGATGGGCAAGCGGCGGGCGTTCGTGCACGTCCCCGCCGGGCTCGCGCGCACCGGGGCGATGTTGACAGAGTGGATCCCGGGCTCGCCGCTCAGCGCCGACCAGGTGACGATGCTCGAGGACGCAGGCGACAACGTCGTGCGCGAGCACGACGCGGGGGCGGCATTCGGGCTGCCGCGCGTGCCGCTCGACGAGCAGCTCCGGCGCGCGGCCTAGGACGCCAGGAATTCGAGCCGGTTTCCCCACGGATCAGCGGAGTAGAAGCGCCGCCGATCGCAGAGCGCGTCGTCCCACTCGACCGGAAAACCCGCGCCGGAAAGCCGCTCCGCGAGCGCGTCGAGCTCGTCCACCGCAAACGCGGGGTGCGCCTTGTCCGCAGGCGCGAACCCGGCAGCGACGCCGACGTGTAGCTGCTGCGCCCCGGCGCGAAACCACGCACCGCCACGCGCGCGCAGCGCCTCCGGCTTCTCGATCTCCTCGAGCCCGAGCACGCCGCCGTAGAAACGCCGAGCCGCGTCCTCACAGCCCGCCGGAGCGACGACCTGCACGTGGTCGATGCCGGTGATCATCGAAAAACGAAGGGCCACCCGAAGGCGGCCCTTACGTCGGTTACCAGCTTGGACTTCGTAGAGGCGCTTTCGCAGCGCTTCCCGCGCGAGTCCCCAACGCTGGCTAGGCGGTTCCCATCTCTGGTCCGGGGACGCGCCCCTACGAGCTGGTACCTCCACTGCCCGTACTGGAAATCTCCATGTAGTCGGACCACCCCCTTTCCGCGGTTGATTCGAGTGTAGCGGCACGGTCAAGACGGAGTCGTCGAGAGCTGTCGCTACCATGTCGTGCTCGCGCCAGGGTCGGCGCGCCGATGGAGATGGGCCGCTCGGTAAGCAAAATATGTGCGCTCTGCGCATCGTTCGCCGCTGTGCTCGTGGGCGTCCAAAGCGCCCCCGCGCACTCGACGGACTGCGTGCCCGTGAAGGCCGTGTTCTACGAGTCGAGCGACTGGCTGCGCGTGGCCCAGGGTCTCGCTGCCGACCCCTCGGCCTGCGCCAGCTACTACGTCACGATCCCGGCGCTCGCCGCCGACAAGACCCAGCAGGTCAAGAACCGGGCGTCAGTCGTGGACGCGCTCGGCTCGAACTTCCACTCGGCCGCGGAGATCAACTACACGGCGTGGTCGAAGTGGGTCGCGTCGACCGGCAACTCCTGGTACGACGCGGGCATCCTCGCGCGCCAGCGCATGACCGCGGCCGGGTTCGACGTCGCCGACGGCGACACCTGGGCGGTGAACGAGTTCTCGTCTGCCGTGCGGGCCGGCACCGGCAGCGCCCGCCAAAACGTGCGCGACCTCGTGCGCGGCCTCTTCAGCGGCGACGGCTCCGAGCCGGCGACCAAGGGAATCGTCTACGTCGTCGGGACGAATCAGAACGGTGTCTCACTCACGACCTACAAGGCGAACCTCGAATCGTGGCTTCAGGACCAGAACTTCTGGGCCGACATGAGCTCCTACGTCGGCAGCTTCTTCCAGGAGACGTACGGCGACGTCCGCAACTACGCGATCGCCGGTGCCGACCCGACGACCCGCGCCGGCTATCTGAACGCGTTCCTGCAACACCCGCTGGACCTCGTGAACGCGCCGGGCGTCCCGGACGCCGCAGCCACCGCGCGCACGTTCCTCGACGCGTCGTACGGCCCGCTCGGCAATGCTTCGTGGGCGTGGAGCGCCTCGTACGGCTGGACGTCCGTCGGCTCCGACGTGATGGCCGACTACATCTCGGCGCAGACCTACGCGATGCGGCTCACCGGCGAGGCCCAGCTCGGCTTCGCCTGGAACCCGCTGAATACGCAGAACCTCTCCGCGACCGATTTCGGCAACCAGGTCGCCGGCATTCTCGCGCGGCTCGCGGGCTCGATCCAGGAAACCGACGGGGGCGATCCGTCGCAGGCCTGCGAGGCGACGGGCTGCGGCGCGGTCGTCGACGGCGCGACCGCGACGACGGGCTGGAACACTTTCTCGACGTGGACGCCGACGTTCGCAGCCTTCACGAGCGCGCCCGTATCGGTGCAGATCAATACGCCTTCGGACGCACTTACGCTTCAGCTCGAGACCGGCGGCGTGAAGACGGCGCTGCCGAACCCGACGCCGGTCGCAGTCTCGTCGAACTCGCCGACCGCCATGTTCTCGCTGTCGCTCGCGGGGCCCTGGACGTCGACGCTTGCGATCACGCTGCCCGCCGGAATGGGCGCGACCCCGTTCTACATGCAGGACTCGACTGCCGGCACCCCGGCGGTTTCGCTGACGACCGGCACGCAGACAGTCACGCAGACCGAAACCGTGATCGGCCCGGCGGCGCCGCCGCCTCCGCCGCCCTCGGTGCAGGTGACTTCGGCGACGTTCACGCCGTTGCAGGGACGACTTCACGTCGCGTTGAAGGTCGCGGGCCCGAATGGAGAGCCGGTTGCGGCGCGCGTTTCGTTCGCCGTTCTGCGCAACTCGTCGACGTTCCTCTCGACGTTGAGCCAGACCGCCGCCGACGGGACGGTCGCCGTCACCGGCTTCCCGCGCCTTCAGCTCGGCTGCTACCGCACCCAGATCAGGTCGGTGACCGCGACGGGCTACGTCTGGGATCGCTCCTCGCCGACGCAGACGTACTGCGTCACCACGCTCCCGGCCCGCGTCGGCGCGGTCTCCTACGGGCGCAAGAACCGTCACCTCCACGTCGGCGTCCGCATCATCGACGACTCCGGCCATTCGGTGATCGCGCGCGTGGCGTTCGTCGTGATGAAGGGCAAGGTGCGGTACGCCTCTGCCGCGGGTCGCACGAAGAGCAGCGGCTACTTCGCGCTCACGGCCGGGAAGAAGCTGACGAAGGGCTGCTACGTGACGAAGGTGACGTCGGTGAAGGCGCCGCACTTCAAGTGGGACGGCGTCACCGGCTCGAACCGCTACTGCGTCAAGTAGCCATACTCCAGGAGTGGGCGATCCCGTCTCCTGGTTCCTGATCCGCTCCGGCTGGCGCGTCGTCTCGTCGGACGGAAGCGACGTCGGCCGCGTCGACGAGGTCGCAGGCGACGAGAACCACGACATCTTCGACGGCCTTGCGGTCGCGACGAGCGCGCTCTCGAAGCCGCGGTACGTGCCCGCCGAGCAGGTAGGGCTGATCGAGGAGGGCACCGTGCACCTGACGCTCTCGACCGCGGACTTCGGACAGCTCGGCGACTACCTCGAGCCGGCGACGAACGTCATGATCGAGCCCGACGACCGGCGCGGTCTCGGCGAGAAGCTCGGCGCCGGTCTCCGTCGCGCCGAGAGCGCGATCGAGCCGCCGCAGCGGCAGGCGCACGAGCTGAACGTCTGGCGCCGGCTCTGGCTCTACCTACGCCGCGGCCGAACCTCCTAGACGTCGACCTTCACGTTCCCGTCCTCGACGCGGACGGGGAAGGTGCGCACCGGCAAATACGCCGGCAGTGTCAGGGCACGGCCGGTCTTGATGTCGAAGCTCGCGCCGTGACGCGGACAGAACGCGACACATGACTCTGTGTCCCAGTTGCCCGAACAGAGCGGACCGTCGTCGTGCGAGCAGCGATCCTCGATCGCGTAGAGCTCCCCGTCGCAGTTGTAGACCCCGACTGGATACGGATCGGCCTGCACGAGCTTCATCTCGCCGGGCGGAAGCTCGCCGATCGGGCCCGCGTCGAGCTCGCTCACGCGAAGTCGAGGCCCTGCCACTCGTCGGGCAGCGGTGTGCCCTTGGCGCGGTGCAGAGCGACCTTCAGCACGCCGAGACCGAGGATCGCGCACTTGAGGCGGATCGGCGTCAGCTGGATCCCGACCTCCTCGATCAGCTCGTCCTTCGGCATCGCGGCGACATCAGCGGCTTTCTTTCCCTTGACGAGATCGGTGAGCATCGACGTCGACGCCTGCGAGATTGCGCAGCCGCGGCCCTCGAAGCGCACGTCCTCGATCGTCTCGCCGTCCTTGGCGAAGCGGAGCGAGATCGACACTTCGTCGCCGCAAAGCGGGTTCTGGCCCTCGGCATGCGCATGCGCCTCTTCGACCTGCCCGTAGTTCCGCGGATTCTTGTAATGGTCGAGGATGTTCTCGCGGTAGAAATCGTCGCTCACGCCGCACCTTCGTTTTCGCGCTCGAGGTCTTCGGCGCAGACGGACGCACGGGCACAGCCCGCGCGTCCTGAGGTCGGCGCCGACAAGCGGCGCCTCAAGCGAACACCTCGATCGCCTTGCGCACGGCGGCGGTGAGACGGTCGACGTCGTCGACGGTGTTGTAGAGGTAGAAGCTCGCGCGGTTCGTCGCGGCGACGTCGAGCCGGCGCATCAGCGGCTGGCAGCAGTGATGCGCAGCGCGGATGGCGATCGCGTCCTGGTCGAGGATCTGCGCGACATCGTGCGGATGGATGCCCTCGACGTTGAAGCTGACGATGCCGGCACGCCGGTCGGCAGGCGGCCCGTAGAGGACGAGCCCGGGGATCTCGCCGAGCTGGTCGAGCGCGTAGCCGGCGAGCGCGTGCTCATGCTGCTCGATCGCCTCGAGGCCCACGGCCTCGAGATAGTCGATCGCAGCGCCGAGCCCGACCGCCTCCGCGACCGGCGAGGTGCCGGCCTCGAATTTTGCAGGCAGGTCGGCCCAGGTCGTCTCCTGCTCGGTCACCTTGCGGATCATGTGGCCGCCCATCAGGAACGGCTCCATCGCGAGCAAGAGCTCGCTGCGCCCCCAGAGAAAGCCGATGCCGCTCGGGCCGCACAGCTTGTGCCCGGACGCTGCGAGGAAGTCGGTGCCGAGCGTCTGCACGTCGATCCGCAGATGCGGTGCAGCCTGCGCGGCATCGCAGACGTGGATCGCGCCGCGATCGTGCGCCCAGGCGGCGATGCGCGTGACGTCGTTGATCGTGCCGAGCGCGTTCGAGACGAGGTTCGTCGCGACGACCTTTACGTTCTCGAAACCGTCGAGCAGGTCAAGCCGGAGCTCGCCCGCCTCGGTCACCGGCAGTACCTTGAAATCGGCGCCGGTTCGGCGCGCGATGTACTGCCACGGCACATAGTTCGAGTGATGCTCGAGCTCGGTGACGAGCACGACGTCGCCGGGGCCGAGGTTGGAGAGACCCCAGGCGTAGGCCACGAGATTGATCGCCTCGGTCGCGTTGCGCACGAAGATGATTTCGCGGTCGGTGGGCGCGTTGACGAACGCGCGCACCTTCTCGCGCGCGTCCTCGAGACCCGCCGTCGCCTTCTCGGCGAGCTCGTAGACGCCTCGATGGACGCTTCCGTATGACGTCTCATAGAACGTCGTCATCGCGTCGAGCACCTGCCGAGGCTTCTGCGAGGTCGCCGCCGAGTTCAGGTAGACAAGCGGCTTGCCGTGAAAACGCTGCTCGAAGATGGGGAAGTCGGCGCGCAGCTTCTCTGCGTCGAGCGCGGGCACGACTTGAACCGCCATGGACTTAACTGTAGCCGGGGTGCAATCTATGGGGGTGCGCCGCGCCCTCGCGACGAACTCCGTCGTCTTTCTGGGCTACGCGGGGCTTTCGTTCCTCTACTTCGGGATTCCGCTTGCGAGCCACCCGGGCCGCGCGATGCTCGGCAACGGTCAAGACCCCCAGATCTTCGTCTGGTCGTTTGCCTGGTGGGAGCACGCGATCGCGACGTGGACGAATCCGCTCTACTCGCACGCGATCTACGCACCCGACGGCGTCAACCTCGCTTGGGTGACGTCCGTCTCCGGGATCGCCGCGCCGTTCGCACCGCTCACAGCGCTCGTCGGCCCGGTCGCGTCGTACAACGTGGCTGCGCTGCTCATGCCCGCGCTCGCCGCGTGGACGGCGTTCCTGCTCTGCCGCTACCTGTCCGGCTCTGTGTGGCCGGCACTCGTCGGCGGCTACCTGTTCGGGTTCTCGCCCTACATGATCGCGCAGCTACTCGGGCACATGCACATGACCGCGATCTTCCTGCTGCCGCTCGTCGCGCTCGCGACGTGCCGCTACGTAGGCGGGGGCTTGACGGGGAGAGGCTTCGCGTGGCGGCTCGGCCTGCTGCTCGGCTGGCAGCTCTGGATCTCGACCGAAGTCTTCTTCACGCTCTCACTCACTCTCGTCGTTTCGCTCGGGCTCGCATTCGTGCTCGTACCGGACGTGCGCCGCCGGATCCGTTCCGGTGTCGTGTACGTGCTCGGCGGCTACGGCGTCGCGGCGGTCGTGGGGGCGCCGCTCCTCGTGTACGTCGTCAAAGGGTTCAACTCGCAGTCGATCAACCTCCCGAAGTACTTCGACACGGCTCTCCTCAACTTCGTCGTGCCGACTCAGCTGCTCGCGATGACGAGCGGACATCTGAACGGAATCTCGTCGCACTTTCCCGGTGGGCTCGTCGAACGGGACGGCTACATCGGCATCCCCGCGCTCGTCATCGTCGCCTGGTTCGCCGTCGCGCGCCGCCGTTCGCCCGGCGCGCGATTTCTGCTTGCCGCGTTCGTCGTCGCCGTTGTCGCGTCGCTCGGGACGGCGGTCTACGTCAAGGGACATCCGCTCTTCAGCCTGCCCGGCAAGTGGATCGCCCGGCTGCCGCTCTTCGACAACACGCTGCCCGAGCGGTTCTCGATCTACACCGCGCTTGCGATCGCGGTGATCGTCGCGCTCTGGACGCGCGGGCGGTCACCGTGGTACGCGTTACCGGTCGTATCACTCGCAGTGGTCGCGATCCTGCCGGCAGCGTGGAACAACAACTATCGTGACCTCCCGGAGCGCTGGCCGTTCTTCACCCAGGCGCTCTACAAGATCTGCATCCCGCGGGGAGAGAACGTGGCGATCTTCCCGTATGGGGTCGACGGCTACTCGACGCTCTGGCAGGCCGAGACCGGCTTCTACTTCAAC
>DASYAO010000004.1:0-3556 GCA_036501285.1 Gaiellaceae bacterium | reverse complement strand
GTCTTCAGCCAGGACCTCACGAAGGGCGAGAGCATCGCGATCCCGATCGCACTCTTGATCCTGTTGGCCGTCTTCGGGATCTCGTTCGCCGTGACGATTCCGTTCGTCTTCGCGCTCTGCACGATCATGGGCTCGCTCGGGATCCTCTACGGGATCGCGCACCTCGCCACCGCGCCGACCTACACGACGAACCTGATCGAGCTGATCGGCCTCGGGATCGCGGTCGACTATTCGCTGCTGATCGTCTATCGCTTTCGCGAGGAGCTGGCTCGGGGCGGCGACCGCGACGATGCGATCGTCCGCACGATGCAGACGGCCGGGCGCGCGGTGATCTTCTCGGGCATCGCGGTAGCGCTCGGGCTCGCGCTCTTGATCGCGGTCCCCGTTCCGTTCATGCGGATGATGGGGATCGCCGGTTTCCTGATCCCGTGCATCTCGATCATCGCCGCCGCGACGCTGCAACCGGTGCTGCTCTCCTACTACGGCCGTCGAGGTGTCGCGCGCAAGCGCTTGCGAGTCCGGCAGGACGGGGTCGAGTTCGCCTTCTGGGTCCGGCTGGCGCGCTGGATCATGGCGCGCCCGTGGGCGTTCCTGATCGGCGGCGCCGCTGTGCTGACCGCTGCAGCTGTGCCGGCGTTCTACCTGAAGCTGACGCCGGGCTCGACGTTCGGCATCCCGCGCACGCCGCAGTCGATCCGCGGCTTCGACGTGCTCACGCACGCGGTCGGTCCGGGAGCGGTGGCGCCCGTGCAGATCCTCGTGCACCCCGCCGAGGGCAGTGTGCTCTCGGCGCCGGTGCAGGCGGCAGTTCGGCGGCTCGTCGCTGCCGCGCGCCGCGACCCGGAGACGGCTGCGATCTACCAGGGAACGAGTGGTCGTTACGTCGACTCGTCGAAGCGCTACGAGCAGGTGATCATCGCCGGCCGCCACGACTACGGCTTCCCGCAGGCGCAGGCATTCGTCAAGCGGCTCCGGCAGCAGCTCGTGCCGAACGCGCGTTTTCCCGGTGGCACCGAGGCGCTCGTCGGCGGCGCACCGGGATCCGGCGTCGACTTCCTGCACCAGGCCTTTCGATACTTCCCGGCGCTGATCGCCGCAGTGCTCGTGCTCACGTACTTCCTGCTCTTGCGCGTGTTCCGCTCGCTGATCCTGCCGCTGAAGGCAATCCTGCTCAACCTGCTGTCGGTTGGCGCCGCCTACGGGATGCTCGTGATCGTCTTCAAGTGGGGCGTCGGCCACACGCTTTTCGGCCTCTACCAGTTCGGCCAGGTCGAAGGCTGGATCCCGATCTTCCTGTTCGCGATGCTCTTCGGCCTCTCGATGGACTACGAGGTGTTCCTCGTCACGCGGATGCGCGAGCTCCGCGATCGTGGCGAGGACAACGCCACGGCGGTTGCGCACGGGCTCGAGCGAACGGGCCGCATCATCACGGCGGCGGCGATCATCATGTGCGCCGCGTTCTCCGGTTTCGTCGCGGGCCGGATCGTCGGCCTGCAGGAGTTCGGGCTCGGGCTCGCGGTGGCGATCTTCGTCGACGCGACGATCGTGCGGGCGTTGCTGGTGCCGAGCCTGATGGCGATCTTCGGCCGTTGGAACTGGTGGCTACCGGGCCCGTTCGCGCGGGCCGTGCGCGTCGCTCCCTCGCCGCTCGTCGACCCGAGCTCTTAGTGGCCCCGCCGGCGGCGCAGCGCCTCTTTCGCCTGATCTGGGGCGAGCAGGTCGACCATGCGCTCCGCCCGCTGCTCGGCGTCGACGTCGCCATGTCGCTCGCGGGCACGACGCTCTTCCCTTTCATCGGCATCTGGGCGATCGACAAGCTCGGCGCTTCGCAGATCGAGCTCTCGCTTGCGTTCCTCGTCGGCGCCGCCGGCTCGGTTGCCTCCGGCTTCGCCGGTGGACACATCTCGGACCACGTCGGGCGCCGACCTGTGATCCTCACTGTCGGTGCCGGGGCGATCTTCGTGCCGATCGCCTTCGCCCTTGTCGGTCATGACGTTCTGCTCGGGCTGGCGGCGGTCGCGCTCTTCAGCATTCTCGGCTCCGCCTCGGGTGGCGCAGAGGACGCGATGGTCGCCGATCTCGTGCCGGAAGGACGTCGGACACAGGGCTATGCATCCGTGCGCGTCGCGAAGAACCTCGGCGTCTCGTTCGGGCCTCCACTCGGCGGTCTCCTCCTGCTCGGAACGGCGTGGCCGCGGCTCTTCGGCGGCGTCGCCCTGCTCAGCGCCGCTGCGTGGGTGCTCGCGTGGCGCCTCCTACCTGCGAGAGGGCGCTACACGCCGAAGACGCCGCCCGAGCGCGGATCCTTCGCGGCCGTCCGGCGCGACCGCCCGTTCATCGTCTTCATCGCCGCGATGTCGCTCGCATCGGCCACCTACGTCGCGTTCGACTCGCTGCTCGCGATCTCGCTCGTCCGCTCGCACGGAGTCGCTCCGGCGACGTGGGGCTTTCTCGTCGTCGTCAACCCCATTCTCGTCACGCTCGTCCAGTTGCGTTTGACGCGGCTCACCGAGCGAATCCCCGCGGCGGTGAAGCTCGGCGTCGCGATGCCGCTGATGGGGCTGCCGTTCACGTTGCTTCGCTACGACGCGAGCGTCCCGTTCATCATCCTGCTGGTCGCGATCTTCGTCGTCGGCGAGATGCTCTGGGTGCCGACGTCGCAGGCCGTCGTCGCCGGTTTCGCACCCTCCGACATCCGCGGCGCCTATATGGGCGCGTTCGGCAGCGCCTCGCAGGTTGCCTGGGCGCTGACGCCGTTCGCGGGTCTCCAGATTCGAGCTGCCTTCGGCGACGCCGCGATGTGGGACGTGATGGCGGCGCTTTCGCTGGTCGCAGCAGCCGCAGGCGCGATTGTCGCGCGGGGCCGTGACGTACGATCGAGCGCGTGAAGGGCCTCATCTGCGCAGGCGGCTCTGCGACGCGGCTCGCGGAGCTCACACGAGTCACGAACAAGCACCTGCTGCCGGTCGGCAGCTGGCCGATGGTCTATTACCCGCTTCAGCTCCTGCAGCGTGTCGGCGTGCGCGAGGTGCTGCTCGTCACGGGCCAGCAACACGCGGGCGACTTCATCGACCTGCTCGGCAACGGCCGCGTCCGAACGCGCGGCGGCGATGAGCTGCTCTTCGACCTCGACCTGACCTACAAGGTGCAGGTCGAGCCCGGTGGCATCGCCCAGGTCGTCGGCATGGCGCGCGACTTCGCTGCGGGAGACCGTCTCGTCGTGTGTCTCGGCGACAACATCTTCGAGCACGCGCAGCGCGAGGCGATCGAGTCGTGGGAGGACGGCGCGCTCGTCTTCGTCAAGGAGGTCCCCGATCCGGAAAGCTTCGGCGTCGTCGTCTACGACGGAGACGGCCGCGTCACCGACATCGTCGAGAAGGCGGGCACCGTCGACAAGCGCTACGACTCGTCGCCGTCGAACGACGCGGTTGTCGGTCTCTACTGTTACCCGCCCGACGTGTTCGACATCGTCGACGGCCTCGAGCCCTCGAGTCGCGGCGAGCTCGAGATCACCGATGTCAACCGCGTCTATGCGCAGCAGAGCCGGCTCTCCGTG
>DASYAO010000003.1:0-13793 GCA_036501285.1 Gaiellaceae bacterium | reverse complement strand
GTCGGTAGCGAGCTGCTCGTCGGGCGCGTACCACTCACGGCGCGCTTTCAGGTGCAGCCACTCGGCGAACGCCTCCGCGAGCCGGTCGGCGAGCGCCTTGACGATGATCGCCCGGTAGTCGTCGTTCTCTCTCGTGTGACGAGCCGCAACTTCGTCGGCACCGTGAATCGAGACCGCGAAAGCGCCGGCATGGTCGCCTTCCGGCGCCACGTAGTCGCTCATACACCGGTTCGGGCGGTCGTCACCATGGTCGGCCTGCTGGCGCAAGAAGCAGAAGCGCGTGCCGTCGAGAACGACGTCGTCGCCCTCGGCACGCGCCGGCCAGAAGCCGTACACGCCGCGAGCGCTCAGAGCGCTGTCAGCGACGAGCTCGTCGAGCAGGGCCTTCGCGTCGTCGTAGAGCTCGCGTGCGGCCGGATTGTCGAGGATCGCCGGGAACTTGCCTTTCAGATCCCAGGCATAGAAGAAGAACTGCCAGTCGATGAACGGGACGAGCTCGGCGATCTGGGGCGCGACGTCACGGCGACCGGTGAACGGAGCGGCGGGTAGCCGGTCGAACGGGAGCTGCGCTCGACGAGCCCGCGCTTCGGCAAGCGCGAGCAGCGGCCGGCGCTGCTTCTCGGCATGCTGCTCTCGCAGCCGCTCTTGCAACTCTCGGTTGTCCCGGTCGAGCGTGCCGCGGCGTGCCGGGTCGAGCAGCGAGGAAACGACGTCTACGACGCGGCTCGCGTCGAGGACATGAACGGTCTCGTTCGAGTACGCGGGTGCGATCTTCACCGCCGTGTGCTGACGTGAGGTCGTCGCGCCGCCGATCAGCAGCGGCACGTGGAGCTCCCGGCGCTCCATCTCGCGCGCGACGTCGACCATCTGCTCGAGCGACGGCGTGATCAGCCCCGAGAGACCGACGACGTCCGCTCCCTCCGCAGCTGCCGTATCGAGGATCTTCTCGGTCGGAACCATCACGCCGAGGTCGATCACCTCGTAGTTGTTGCAGCCGAGGACGACACCGACGATGTTCTTGCCGATGTCGTGGACGTCGCCTTTAACCGTGGCGAGCACGATCTTGCCCTGCGCGCTGCTCCCACCTTTCTCGTCCTCCATGTACGGCTCGAGGTAGGCGACCGCGCGCTTCATCGCGCGGGCCGACTTGACGACCTGCGGCAGGAACATACGGCCGGAGCCGAAGAGGTCGCCTACGACGCGCATACCGTCCATCAGCGGCCCCTCGATCACGTCGAGGGGCCGCGGCAGCTTCTGCCTCGCCTCCTCGGTGTCGTCCTCGATGTAGTCGACGACACCGTGGACGAGCGCGAACTCGAGCCGCTTCTCGACCGGCGCCTCACGCCACGAGAGGTCGAGCTCGCGCCGCGTGCCTTCGCCGCGCACGCGCTCGGCGATCTCAACCATGCGCTCGGTCGCGTCCGGGCGGCGCGCGAAGAGCACGTCTTCGATTCGCTCGAGCAGCTCGGGCTCGATGTCCTCGTAGACGGCGAGCTGGCCCGCGTTGACGATGCCCATGTCGAGCCCCGCGCGAATCGCGTGATAGAGGAACGCCGCGTGCATCGCCTCGCGCACGAGGTCGTTGCCGCGGAACGAGAAGCTCAGGTTCGAGATGCCGCCGCTCGTATGCACACCGGGACAGCGCTCCTTGATCAGCGGCAGCGCGTCGATGAAGTTCTTCGCGTAGAGGTCGTGTTCCTCGATCCCGGTCGCGACAGCGAGCACGTTCGGATCGAAGATCACGTCCTCCGCCGGGAAACCGATGCCGGTGAGGAGGTCGTAGGCGCGGCCGCAGATCTCGACTCGGCGTTCGGCGGTCGTCGCTTGCCCTTCCTCGTCGAAAGCCATCACGACGGCCCCCGCGCCGTAGTCGCGGATGCGGCGCGCGTGGTCGAGGAACTCGGCTTCGCCCTCCTTGAGGCTGATCGAGTTGACGATGCCCTTGCCCTGCAGGCACTTGAGGCCGGCCTCGAGCACCTCCCAGCGCGAGCTGTCGACCATGACCGGGATGCGCGCGACCTCGGGCTCGGTCGCGATCACGTTCAGGAACGCCTGCATCGCCTCGACACTCTCGAGCAGGTCGGCGTCCATGTTCACGTCGAGCACGTTCGCTCCGCCCCGCACTTGCTCGAGTGCGACTTCAACAGCGCCGGTGAAGTCACCCGCTTCGACGACGCGGCGGAAGCGGGCGGAGCCGGTGACGTTCGTGCGCTCGCCGATCATGACGAACCCGGTGTCGGGGCCGATCTCGAACGGCTCGAGGCCGCTCCACCGTGTCGCTCGTACGCGCACGGGCGGCTTGCGCGGCGCCAGCCCGCGAACGGCCTCGGCGATCGCACTTGTGTGGTCGGGCGTCGAACCGCAGCAGCTGCCGGCAACGTTGAGCAGCCCGTCCTTCGCGAAGCCTGCGAGCAGCGAGCTCGTGATTTCCGGCGTCTCGTCGAAGCCGCCGAAGGCGTTGGGCAGGCCGGCGTTCGGGTGAGCGGCGACGAGGCACGGGGCGACGCGGGCCAGGTCGGCGACGTATGCGCGCAGCTCCCGGGCACCGAGCGAGCAGTTGACACCGACGATCAGCGGCTCGGCGTGCTCGACCGACGTCCAGAAGGCGTCGATCGTCTGGCCTGTCAGCGTGCGGCCGGAGAGATCGACAATCGTCGCCGAGATCCACAGCGGCGTGTCCGGTGCCGTCGCGCGCGCCGCGGCGATCGCGGCCTTCGCGTTCAGCGTGTCGAAGATCGTCTCGAGGAGAAGCAGGTCGACACCGCCCTCGACGAGCGCTGCAATCTGTTCCGCGTACACGTCACGCACCTCGTCGAAGGTGTGTGTGCGGAAGCCCGCGTCGTCGACCTTCGGGCTGAGCGAGAGCGTGATGTTGAGCGGGCCGACCGAACCCGCGACGAAGCGGTCGCCGGCCGCCTCGCGCGCGATGCGCGCGCCGGTGAGGTTCATCTCGTAGGCCGCGTCCTCGAGTCCGTAGTCGGCCTGGCCGATCCGCGTCGCCGTGAAGGTGTTCGTCGTCGTGATGTCGGCGCCCGCGGCCAGGTAGCGCTCGTGGACGTCGCGGACGAGCTCCGGCTTCGTCAGGTTGAGGACGTCGGGATCGCCGGCGACATCGAGGTGGTGGGCCGCGAAACGCTCGCCGCGATAATCCTCGGGCGTCAGGCCGGCGCCGTGCAGCATCGTGCCCCACGCGCCGTCGAGCACGAGGATGCGCTCCTTCGCGATCCTGCCGATCTCCGCTGCGACGTCCCGCTTCGCCATCTGCACCTCCGTGCCCAAAGAGGATGCCGCGCGAGCTGCGGGCAAGGCTCTTTAGGCGTTTGTTGACCCGGTCGCCAAGCTGCCGTTCAAAGCTTTCCGGAACTTGCAGGGTACCAGCGGTTGTGGATGAAACGTCACGAAGTCGGTGCAAATGCGGCGCTTCGCGGCGGTATCGTCGCCTTCGAGGGCGGAAGGGCTGCGGACCCCACCCTGGGCGGGGGCGGGGGAACAAACCCTTTTAGGTCGTCGGCGGGCGGACCCGCGCGTGCGGGCGGCGGCGCGCTTAGCCGCGACCGGCGACTGCGAGCTGGTTCTCGGCGTGCTTGATCCGCTGCTCGACCTGCCAGCGGTCACCGCCGCCCTCGCTCGCGTCGAGCGCCTCGAGCTCGGCACGGGCCGCGTCGAGCTGCGCCTGGGCGCGCGCAGAGTCGATCTGCGACGACTCGACGGCGTCGTCGACGAGCGCGATCGCGCGATCGTTCATCACCTGGAAGAAACCAGGACCCGTCGCGTACTCGAGCACGTCGGCGCCCTCGCCGAGGTGGATCCGCGTCGAGCCGGCCTTCAGCGTCGCGATCAGCGGCGCATGCCGCGCGAGCACGCCGATCTCGCCGATCTGGCCCGGGACGATGATCATCTCGACCTCGCCCTCGTAGGCCGCGCCGTCCGGTGTGACGAGCGAGACCTCGAACTTCTTGCCGGAGCCCGGCACGCGTTAGCCGCCTACACCGCCGCGAGCTGGCGCCCGCGCTCGACCGCCGCCTCGATCGGCCCGACCATGTAGAAGGCCTGCTCAGGCAGGTCGTCGTGCTGGCCGTCGATGATCTCCTGGAAGCCGCGAATCGTGTCCTCGAGCTTCACGTACTGGCCCGGCGTGCCGGTGAACACCTCGGCGACGAAGAACGGCTGCGAGAGGAAGCGCTGCACCTTCCGGGCGCGCGACACGGTGAGACGGTCCTCGTCGGAGAGCTCTTCGATGCCGAGGATGGCGATGATGTCCTGCAGGTCTTTGTAGCGCTGGAGGATCTCCTGCACGCGCGTCGCCGTGTCGTAGTGCTCGTCGGAGACGATGCCTCGGCCCAGCGCACGTGACGTGGAGTCGAGCGGGTCGACGGCGGGGTAGATCCCCTGCTCGACGAGCGCGCGCGAGAGCACGGTCGTCGAGTCGAGATGCGCGAAGGTGTTCGCGGGCGCAGGGTCGGTGAGGTCGTCGGCCGGAACGTAGATCGCCTGCACCGAGGTGACCGAGCCCTTGTTCGTCGAGGTGATGCGCTCCTGCAGCTGCCCCATCTCGGTCGCAAGCGTCGGCTGGTAGCCCACGGCGCTCGGCATCCGGCCGAGAAGCGCCGACACTTCGGAGCCCGCCTGGACGAAGCGGAAGATGTTGTCGATGAAGAGCAGCACGTCCTGACCCTGGTCGCGGAAGTACTCGGCCATCGTCAGCCCAGACAGGGCGACACGGAGGCGCGCACCCGGCGGCTCGTTCATCTGCCCGAAGACGAGCGCGACCTTGTCGATCACCTTGCCACCGTCGCCGAGCTCCGCTTCGGACATCTCCAGAAGCAGGTCGTTGCCTTCGCGCGTGCGCTCGCCGACACCGGAAAACACAGAGACACCCGAGTGCTCACGTGCGAGGTTCGCGATCAGCTCCTGGATCAGCACCGTCTTGCCGACACCGGCGCCGCCGAACAGGCCGATCTTGCCGCCGCGCACGTACGGCGCGACCAGATCGACGACCTTGATCCCGGTTTCGAAGATCTCGACCTTCGGCGATAGATCCTTGAAGTCGGGCGGGTCACGGTGAATCGGCCAGCGCTCTTTCACATTCGGATCGCCCTTCTCGTCGATCGGGTCGCCGACGACATTCCAGAGCCGGCCGAGCGTTACGTCACCGACGGGCACCGAAATCGGCGCGCCCATGTCGATGACCTCGGTGCCGCGCGCGAGCCCGTCGGTCGAGTCGAGCGCGACGGCGCGTACGCGGTCGTCGCCGAGATGCTGCTGCACCTCCGCGATCAGATCGCCACCTTCCGGACGCGTGATCTTGAGCGCCGAGTACACGCGCGGCAGCCGGTTCGGGAAGACCGCGTCGACGACGACGCCCTTGATCTCGATCAGCTTGCCGACGTTGTCGCTGCTGCCGTTGGTGGCCAAAAATCCTCCTGGAGGTGAGCCGGGGACGAGCGGGCTGAGTCTAGACGAGCACGCGCGGCGCAAACGACTGAACTGTCGGTTGCCGCACCTCGAACACGGCCGGCTCGAGGCGTTGCGCCTCGGCATGGGCGAAACGCTTTTGCTGCTGGACGCTCGCGAAGGCAAGCGCGCTCGACGACGGCCTGGACCCCGGAATCACGAAGCCGCCCAACACGGCCGCGGCAGTGAGCCCGGCGAACGCGACCGAGATGGCCGCACGACGGGCGACGCGTCGCCGCGCTGCCCGCGGCACCTCGACGACGATCGGGCGCTCGAGCTCGCTGAGCGGTGCTGCGCGGAGAAGCTCCGTGAACGACGAGACGTCGACTGCCAGCTCGCGGCAACGGGCACAAGTGGTCAGGTGCCGGGCGAGCGCAGTCTGCTCGAGCTGCGAGAGCTCGCCGTCGAGATCGAGCGAGATCCACTGAGAGGCCCGCTCACACGCGTTTGTTTTCCACCATCGGCCCATCGTCTACGTCTTGAAACGATCGCCAGGGGCCATGGTTAGCGGCTTCCGGCCGGCGCGCGTCCTCCAAACGGGTGACGGAGCTCGTCTTCGGACATCGGCCAGCGCTCGACCGGATAGAAGCACGCGGCTTCCTGGTCGCCCTCGAACCGGCGCAACTCCGGCGTCTCGACGTCGCAGTGCCCCTGCTGGAAGCGCGGGCACCGCGTATGGAAGATGCATGCCTGGGGTGGGTTCACCGGCGAGGGAACGTCGCCTGTAAGCACGATCCGCTCGCGACCGCTGCCACTCCCGTTCGTCTCCGGCCGTGGCACCGCCGAGAGCAGCGCGGCGGTGTACGGGTGCCGCGGATGCTCGTAGAGCAGCTCGGACGATCCGATCTCGACGACGCGCCCGAGGTACATGACTGCAATGCGATCCGACACCTGGCGGATCACGCTCAGGTCGTGGGAGATGAAGACGTACGTCAGGTCGAACTCATCCTGCAGGCTCTTCAGCAGATTCAGGATCTGCGCCTGCACGGACACGTCGAGCGCGGAGACCGGCTCGTCGCAGACGATCAGCTTCGGCTGCAGCGCAAGTGCTCGCGCGATGCCGATGCGCTGTCGCTGGCCGCCGGAGAACTCGTGCGGGTAGCGGTTGTAGTGCTCGGGCGAAAGGCCGACGCGGTCGAGCAGCTCCTGTACGCGCTGACGCCGGTCCTTCTCCGTGCGATGGATCGCGAACGGCTCGGCGATGATCTGCCCGACGCTTTTCCGCGGATTCAGCGACGAGTACGGATCCTGGAAGATGATCTGCATTTCGCGCCGGACCGGACGGAGTGAGCGCTGGCCTTTGTGGCTGATGTCCTGTCCTTCAAAGCGCACCGTTCCCGAGGTCGGCTCGATCAGCCGCACGATCAGGCGCGCCGTCGTCGACTTGCCGCAGCCGGACTCGCCGACGATGCCGAGCGTCTCGCCGCGGTTGACGGTGAGGTTCACGTCTTCGACTGCGTGGACGACACCGCGCTCGCGCGAGAACACGCCCTGCTTGACAGGGAAGTGCTTCGTCAGGTGCTCGACTTCGACGAGCGGCCCGTAACCGGCGCGTGCCTCCGGAGTAGCCATCAGCCGACTCCCAGCTCCGCTGCGATTCGGTTGTTCCAGATCTCGCGCTTGCGATCCGGGTCGAGGTGGCACGCGTCGAGATGTCCGTTCGGGATCGGCGCGAGCGGCGGGCGCTTGGTGTCGCACGGTTCGAAGCGGTACTTGCAGCGCGGATGGAACGGACACCCCGGCGGCGGCCGGAGCAGAGAGGGCGGAGAGCCCTCGATCGGAACGAGGACATCGAGGCGTCTCTCGACAGTCGGCATCGACTCGAGCAGACCCCATGTGTACGGGTGCTGCGCCGCGTTGAAGATCTCTGTCGCGGATCCGTACTCCATCGCACGCCCCGCGTACATCACCATCACGTGCGTCGCGGTCTCGGCGACGACGCCGAGGTCGTGCGTGATCAAGATCACGCCGATGTCGAACCGCTGCTTGACATCGTCGATCACCTCGAGAATCTGCGCCTGCACGGTCACGTCGAGCGCGGTCGTGGGCTCGTCGGCGATCAAGACGTCGGGGTTGTGGACGAGCGCCATCGCGATCATCGCGCGCTGGCGCATCCCGCCCGAATACTGATGCGGATAGTCGCGCGCGCGGACCTTGGCATTCGGGATGCCGACCGCCGAGAGCAGCTCGACCGCGCGTTCGGAAGCTTCGGATCTCGACATGTCTCCGTGCGCTCGCGCCGCCTCGGCGATCTGCGAGCCGACGCGGTACATCGGGTGCAGACACGCGAATGGATCCTGGAAGATCATCGAGATGTCCTGGCCGCGCACCTTGCGGAGCTCGCGCGGCGGCATGTCGAGCAGGTTCTTCCCTTCGAAGAGGATCTGACCGTCGATCTCCGTGTAGGCGCGGTTCAGAAGCCCCATCACCGCGAGACTGGAAACGCTCTTGCCCGATCCGGATTCGCCGACGATGCCGAGCGTCTCACCGCGTTTCAACGTGTACGAGAGGTCGGAGACTGCGTGGACGATCCCGTCTCGTGTCCGGAAGCGAACAGACAGGTCGCGAACCTCGAGCAGCGGCGCACCGCTGCCTGGGGTGCTCATGCGTAACGGACCCGAGGATCGAGGAATGCGTAGACGACGTCGACGACGAGATTCATCACCGCGATCGCCGACGCGCTAACGACGACGACGCCGATCACATTCGGCAGATCCTGGGTTTGCGCGGAGTTGATCGCCATCCAGCCGAGTCCCTGCAGGTTGAACACTGACTCGGTGATGATCGCACCTCCGACTAGAAGCGCAATATCGAGGCCGAAGAGGGTCACGATCGGGGTCAGGCTCGCCCGCAGGGCATGCTTGAAGATCACGTTTCGCTCTGAAAGGCCCTTGGCACGCGCGGTCCGGATGTAGTCCTCGCCGAGGGTCTCGAGCAGGTTGTTGCGCGTCATACGGGCGTAGACCGCCATGTAGAGCAGGGAAAGGCAGCACCACGGAAGGATCAGGTGCGAGAACCACGGCCCGATTCCGTTTGCTAACGGGACGTAGCCGGTACCCGACGTCCAGCCGAGCTGGCGCCAGAAGATGTAGAGCCCCATCAGGCCTAACCAGAAAACGGGCGCACTGATCCCAAAGAGCGCGAAGCCCATCGCGAATCGGTCGAAGATCGTTCTCCGCTTGACCGCCGAGAGGACGCCGATGGTGACGCCCAAGACCAACCAGATCGTGGCAGCTCCCGCGATCAACCAAAGGGTTCGCGGGGCGCGCTGAGTTATCTGGCTCTTGACGGACTCAAAGCTTCCGTAGGAGTAGCCGAGGCCGGGCCAACCGAACTCGTCGCCCTTGAAGAACGTGTACGAGAAGTAGCCGAACTCCTCGTACCAAGGCTTGTCGAGGTGCAGGCGATGCCGGATCTGCTGGATCTCGGCAGGCTGAGGCTCACGGCCTGCGAAGCGCAGCGCGGGATCGCCGTTCGGCAGCTTGAAGAAGACCATGAAGGTGACGAAGAGCACGACGAAGACGACGAGCACCGTCCAGAGGAGTCTGCGTGCGATGTAGATCAGCATCGTCTCGTCACCATCCTTGATCGACCGCAGGGGGCGCCCGGAAGGGCGCCCCCGTTGGCCTGTATTGCGTCGTTACTTCACCGCCACGCGTGCGTAGGCGGTGCCACCGCTGAACTGGTCGAACTGCCACGCCGTGACGTTCGGGGACGTGATGTGGGTCGCGGTCGACCACAGATACGGCACCCAAGGCACGACGTTGGTCATCAGGTACTTGTCGAGGTTCTCATAGCAGGTCAGACGTGCCTGGCCGGCAGCGAGAATCGAGCACTTGTCGAGCTGCGAGTTGACACTCGGAACGCCTGTGCAGTTACCCGAGACCTTCAGGGTCTTGCACTGCGACGGCGTGATCCCGACGAGCGCGTAGTTCGTGTTGCCGTTCGGGATGATCGTGCGGCCGTCGAACAGCGGGGTGAAGAAGGTCAACGCGTCTGCGTAGTCCTTGCCCCAACCCGGGCGCTCGCCGATCGCAACATCCTTCGACGGTGTCTGCAGCGTCGGGTACGCACCGTTGATGGTGTGCACCTTGAATGTGATCCCGATCTTCTTGGCGTCAGCCTCGATGATCGGCACCATCTTCGTGTCCTGCGGGCGGGTGTCCGCGAGTAGGTACACGTTCTTGCAGGCAGACGCGTCGCACTGGCCGTTGTTGGACGTGTTGTACTTCGAGCCCTTCATGGCCGCCTTGGCCTTCGCGAGGCTGCCGGCGTCACCAGGGGTCTTGTACGGCGCGTACTCGGCCAGCTGGTTGTTGAACATCGAGTCAGGAACGATGTGGTTCGCGACCTTGCCGATCGTCGGACCACCCCACGCCTGAACCAGAGCATGCTTGTCCATGATCCAGTTGAACGCCTTCCGGACGTGGATGTCGTCGAAGGGCGCCTGGGTCAGGTTCATCGTCAAGTACCACGTCCGGTCGCCAGAGTTCTGGTGCAGCGACGGGTTGTGCGTGCGGACGTACTTCTCGAGGACCTGCGCCGGAGGATTGGCGATCTCGTCCTGGAACTCGCTGGCGCTCACCTTGTTGAAGATGTCGTCGTTGTTCGCATCGACGAGGAAGTCGAACTCGTCCGGATAGTTCTTCCGGAAGTGGTCCGTGGACTGCGCGTAGTTCGGGTTGCGAACGAGGATCATGTGGGTCCCCGTCGCACCGTCATAACCGCTGACCGGCTTGACCGCCGAGCAGCTCGAGATGTTGACCTTGTCGATCCCCTGGATCATGTAGGGACCGGTCGAGATCAGGTCCTGGCCGTACTTGTCGGCCTGGCCGCTGAAGCACTTGGTGACCTCTGCCGGCTGCGGGCCCGTAGCGGGCATCGCCATGCGGTAGAGGAAGTCACCCGTCGGCTTCGTCAGCTTGAAGGTGATCGTGCTCGAGTTCGGCGTCGTGATGCCCGAAATCGACTTCGCCTTCCCGGCTGCGTACTGGTTCCAACCCTTGATGACGGTGTAGTAGAAGGCGTACTCGCCGCCGTCCTTCGGGTTCGCGAGGCGCTGCATCTCGTTGACGATGTCAGCCGAGGTGACCTGACGGTTCACCGGCGGGCTGAACTTCACGCCCTGCTTGATGTGGAACGTGTACGTCGTTGTCGACGGAGTGACCTTCGGCAGCGACGTCGCGATGTCCGGCACCAGCTTGTTGCCGGCGGCGCCGGCCAGGTGCTGGTACCCGACGAGCGTGCGGGTCAGCAGGTTGGTGTGGATCCCGAAGCCCTCGGCGAGGTACTCGCCGACCGGGTCCATGTTGTCGGTGAACCCAAAGGCCTGGCCCCAGCCGACCTTGTAGGTTCCGCCGGCCGACACCTGGCTCTTGCTGAGCCCGGCGCCACCGGCAGCGGTAATGACCGCTGCACCAGCAGCGACGGCCGCAAGGGCCATCGTCAGCCTACGAATTGGTCTCTTCACAGAGCTTCCCTCCTTCCCGCATCTCCTGACGCGGGGTTTGCAGTGACCGGTCGCTTTGACGACGGAGAGTGGGTACGAGTTAGTACGCGCATCAGCGTTCGGCCCGGACATCCAGTGCATCTCGAAGCCCGTCGCCGAGCAGGTTGAAGGCCAAGGTGGTCATGATCAGGAACAGACCTGGGAACAGGATCAACCACCACGCCACGTCGTAGAGCTGTGAAGCGTCGTTCAGAAGGCCGCCCCAAGAGGCGGTGTCGCCGTTGACCCCGAGGCCCAGGTATGAGAGGGAGGCCTCGAAGAGGATGTTGTTGGGGATCAACAGCGTCGTGTAGACGATCATCGGCCCGATCAGGTTCGGGAGGATCTCCCGGAAGATGATCCGCGTGTTGCTCGCGCCGAGCGACCGGGAGGCCTCGACGAACTCCTTCTCGCGGATCGACAGGGTGAAGCCGCGCACGAGTCGTGCGATGTAGGGCCAGGTGAAGAAGGCTATGACCGCGATCACCACCCGCAGGCCCTGCTGGATGAAGCCGTGGAGGCAGCCGTTCTTCGCGGAGTTGCAGGCCGCAACGATCCCGATCGAGATCAGGAGCTGCGGGAGTGCCAGCATCACGTCACCGGTGCGCGAGAGCGCCGTGTCGATCCAGCCGCCGAAGTAGCCGGCGGCCATGCCGACCACAAGGCCGATCGAGACGGCGATCCCCGACGCCACGACGCCGACGAAAAGGGATGTGCGCGCGCCGTACATCGTGCGCACGAAGAGATCGCGGCACTCGCCGTCTGCGCCGAACCAGAAATGCTTGTTCGGCCCGAGCGGCAGGCCGAACGAGTCACACATCTGGTTGTTGTACGCGGTCGTGTTCTGGTGGCCTGTGATCCACTGCGCGAGCGGACCGCCGAAGATCGCGATGAAGATCAGCAGGATGATCACGCTGCCCGCGAAGATTGCGGCCTTGTCGTCGCGGAATCGCTCCCAGAAGAGCCGTGATGCGCTCTTGCTCCGAGCGAAGGTCGCTCCGCCCGGTGTGAGTAGATCGGTCGCCGCTGTCATTTATCGGATCCCCGCAAACTGCGCCCTCGGACGAAGCACGGCTCGGAAGTATGACGCCCCGGAGCGCTCCGTGTTAGGGAATCGCCCGAAACTCTCGTTGAGCGCTACTGGGTGAGGGCGTCGGCCCCGGCCACGACCTCCAGGATCTCCTGGGTGATCTCGGCCTGGCGGGCCCGGTTCATCGCCAGCGTCAGGGCATCGATCAACTCCCCGGCGGCCTTTGAGGCGTTCCGCATGGCCGTCATCCGGGCGCCCTGCTCGGAGGCGGCCGACTCGAGCAGGGCCCTGTAGAGCTCGGTTTCGACGTACACGGGGAGCAGCCGCTCGAGGATCTGGCGGGGCTCGGGCTCGAAGAAGAAGTCGACATGCTGAGGCTGATCCTCCTCCTTCGTCTCGAGCGCCTCGGTCGGAATCGGCAGCAGCTCGCGGACGGTGACCGTCTGGACGAGCGGCGAGACGAAGGCGTTGTAGACCACGACCACCCGGTCGACCTCGCCGTTGACATAGGCCTCGGCGACAGCGTGGGCGATCGCCTGGGCGTCGGAGTAGGAGGGTTTGTCGGAGAACCCGGTCCACGATTGCACCAGGTCGAGCCGGCGGAAGCGAACCGTCGACTGCGCCTTCTTGCCGGAGGTGAAGAAGCGAACCTCCTGGCCCGCGGCCTGCGCCTCGCGCATCTCGGCGAACGCGCGACGGAGGACCTGCGCGTTGAACGCGCCCGCGAGGCCGCGATCACCGGTGATCGGGACGATCGCAACCACCTTCACGCTCTCGCGGCGTTCGAGCAGCGGCAGACGCACTGCTCCCGCAGCTTGCGCGGTGCCCGCCATCAGCTCGAGCATGCGGTCCGCATACGGACGCATCGACTCGATCCGCATCTGCGAACGGCGAAGCCGGGCGGACGCGACGAGCTCCATCGCCTTCGTCAGCTTGCGCGTGTTGGAGATCGATCTGAGGCGTCGTTTTAGGTCTTGTGTGGAAGCCATCTGATTTGAATTTTACTTTTGGGTTTGTCGCCTACCGACCCTTGCGTCCTAAGGTTGTGCACATGGGTGGTGTCTCGAACGCCGGCTGTAGCTACGCAGCCGCCTGAACGTTGAACATGCCTTTGAACTTCTCGATCGCAGCGTTCAGCTTTTCGGTCGTCTCGTCGGAGAGGTCCTTCGACTCGCGGATCGTCTTTAGGATCGTTCCCTCCGAGCGCAGGTTCTCGCGCAGCTCGTCCTGGAACCGCGTGACCTGATCGGTCGGGATCTCGTCGAGGTAGCCGTTGACGCCGGCGTAGAGCGCAGTCACCTGCTCTTCCATCGGCCACGGCGCGTACTGCGGCTGGTTCAGCGTCGCAACCATCTTCTCGCCACGGTTCAACGCCTGGCGCGTCGCCTCGTCGAGCTCGGAGCCGAACTGAGCGAACGCCTCCAGCTCACGGTACTGCGCGAGATCGAGGCGCAGACGGCCGGCGACCTTCTTCATCGCCTTCGTCTGCGCGGACGAGCCGACGCGCGACACCGAGATGCCGACGTTCACGGCAGGGCGAACGCCCGAGAAGAAAAGATCGGACTGAAGAAAGATCTGCCCGTCGGTGATCGAGATCACGTTCGTCGGGATGTACGCCGACACGTCGCCGGCCTGCGTCTCGATGATCGGCAGCGCGGTGAGCGAACCGGCACCGAGCTCGTCGTTGAGCTTGCAGGCGCGCTCGAGCAGACGCGAGTGGAGATAGAAGACGTCGCCCGGGAACGCCTCGCGGCCCGGCGGGCGACGCAGCAGCAGCGAGAGCTGGCGGTAGGCGTCGGCCTGCTTCGTCAGGTCGTCGTA
>DASYAO010000002.1:0-6183 GCA_036501285.1 Gaiellaceae bacterium | reverse complement strand
CGCGTCGTGCAGCACGAGAACGACCATCTCGACGGCGTGCTGATCCTCGATCGCACCGATTCGGACAGCCGCAAGCGCGCACTCGGAGAGCTCCGGCCGCAGCCCACACTGGCGTAATGACACTCGCCGTCGCGGCGACGGCTCCGATCGGCGCCGACCTGCTCGAACGGCTCGCCGCCCGTCACGAGATCAGCTTCCTGCTGACGCGGCCCGACGCTGAGCGCGGCCGCGGCCGCAGGCTGGCCCCGCCGCCTGCGAAGGTCACGGCCGAGGCGCTCGGGATTCGCGTCCATCAACCTGAGAAGCCCGAGCTGCTCGAGCCGGTCGATGCCGTGGTCGTCTGCGCCTACGGCCTGTACATCCCGCCCCGCCTGCTCGAGCAGGCGCTGTGGGTGAACGTTCACCCGTCGCTGCTGCCGCGCTGGCGCGGCGCGGCACCGGTCGAGCGCGCGATCCTCGCCGGCGACGAGCAGACGGGCGTGACGATCCACCGCACGGTCGAAGCGCTGGATGCCGGTCCGATCGCAGCGCAGGAGGCGTTCGCGATCGCCGACGAGGACGACGCGGGCGCGATCTTTACGCGCTCGGCCGAGGTCGCCGCACGCCTTCTCGACCAGGTGCTGCCGTCGCCGCGGTTCGAGGAGCAATCCGACGTCGGCATGACGTACGCCGAGAAGATCACGCCCGCCGACCGCGAGCTCGATCTCGGCGATCCGCTCGACGCGTGGCGCCGCGTTCGCGCGCTTT
Organism: Gaiellaceae bacterium; assembly: GCA_036501285.1. Taxonomy (GTDB): domain Bacteria; phylum Actinomycetota; class Thermoleophilia; order Gaiellales; family Gaiellaceae; genus PALSA-600. The sequence goes on along the minus strand of DASYAO010000002.1, from coordinate 5,436 downwards.
CGCCCCACATCGGCGCCTGGACGATCCTCCACGACCGGCGGGTCGTCGTCTGGCGCGGGCGTCTCGAGGACGGCGAGTTCGTGCCGCTCGAGGTGCAGCCGGAAGGACGCAGGCGAATGAGCTACGACGAGTTCGCCCGCGGAGTGCGTTGATCGCGCCGGCGCGGAAGGTTGCCTTTCACGTCGTTCGGCGCGTCTTCGAGGAGGACGCATATGCCGACCGTGTCTTTGCCATGGCGGCGTCGGAGCTCGACGCGCGTGACCGCGCCCTCGCGCAACGCATCGCGTACGGAACGGTTCAGCGTGCGCGCACGATCGACCATGGCATCGACACCCTCGGCCGGAGACCGATCCGCAAGCTCGACCCCGCAGTCGTCGCGGCTCTACGCATCGCAGGCTACGAGCTTGCGTGGAGCGACGCACCTGCGCACGCAGTCGCGGACGACGCGGTCGAGCTCGTGCGCGAGGCGAAGCTCGAACGCGCCACGGGATTCACGAACGCGGTCTGCCGCCGCCTCTCGGAGAGCTTTCGCGGGCTCGTCGCCTCGCTGCCGGAGGGCCCGATCAAGAATTCATATCCGGACTGGATCCACGAGACGTGGTTGCGCGACTGGGGAATCGACGAGGCGCTCGCGCTCGAGCACGCCCAGAACGAGCCGCCGCCTCTCGAGGAATACCGTGGCGTGAGTCGCGCGTCGCAACTCGCTGCCGAGGTCGTCGGGTCGCAACCGGGCGAGCGGATCCTCGACGCGTGCGCCGCGCCCGGAAACAAGACGCTCTTGCTCGCGGGCGAGGTGACTGCGGTCGAGGTCAACCCGGGCCGTGCGCGCATGCTCGAAGAGCGCGTGCCCGAGAGCGTTCGCGTCGTCAATGCCGACGTGCGCGAGCTCGACGAGCGCGACTTCGACCGCGCGCTCGTCGATGCGCCGTGCTCCGGGCTCGGCGTGCTCAATCGCCGGCCCGACCTGCGCTGGCGCTCCCGGCCGCTGCCCGAGCTGCAGCTCGAGCTTCTGCGCGCGGCCGCCGAGCGAACGCGGCCCGGCGGGACGATCGTCTACTCGGTCTGCACGCTGAACGCGGACGAGAACGAGGCTGTCGTCGATGCGTCCGGGCTCGAGCCGATCCCGCTCGGACCGGAGTGGCCGGAGTTCGCGCATCCGAAGCGTCCCGAATTCCTGTTGACGATGCCGCACCGCCACGCGACGTCCGGCTTCTTCATCGCGCGACTCAGACGGTGACGAGCGGCCGGTCGGCCTCGGGGCGGCGCGCCGGGCTCGACCAGGGAAAGTAGGTCACCTCGGCGCCGCGCACCTCGGGGACGAGGTAGCCCGGTGCGTCGTCGTCGTCCGCGCTCCACCAGAGATCGCAGCGCCACCCGTCATCCTCGCATGAGATCCAGCCCGAGGCGCCCGCGGTGACGAGTGCACGGAAGGCGTCGACTGCCACGCGCAGCGGGCGCACGATCACGTCGAACTCGTAGTAGAAGGGGTCGGCCCAGTGGCGCTCGGCTGTGAGCTCGACGATCGCCGGCCCCGCGAGCGAGCGCACTGACTCGTCGACCTGCTCGGCGACCTGCGCCGCCTCGACTCCGTCGGTCAGGGCGGTGACGAGCCGCAGGACGATCGTGTCGGACCGCTCGGGGCCGCCGACGGCGCCGGTTGCGACGGCCTCGAGGTCGCCCTCGGGCAGGACGAGCAACTCGTCGCCGAGCCGGACCGACACCGTCCAGCCGCTCCCGTCCTCGTCGGGGCCCACGACGTCCTCGACCGTGCCCTCGCCGGCCGGGATCTTGGCGTCCTCCGGCTGTCGCAGGAGGCGCACGACCTCACCTTCACGGAATCTCGGCTTGATGCGGCAAGCGTAATGGCGCAAGCTTCCGCGGAGGTGGGATGGCAACAGTGGATCCGGACGGTCGAAATCGAGCCTGGGCTCAGCGCCGCAACGGCACGGGCCCGCGAGCGCCAGGTCGAGGCGCTCCTGCGCACCGGTTGCCGGGCGATTCATCTCGACGGAAGCGCCGTCGACGCGGTGGACGCCGTCGGCTTTCTTGCGCCGATCGTGCACCGCTACGGCGGCGTGCTCGACGTGCGTTCACCCGGCGGCGGTTTTGCGCTGCTCGCTGCTGCGGGCGCGGATAGCGTCACGTTCGACGCGAGTCGCGTCAGTGACCCCGCGTCCGCGATCGAGGAGGCGCGCGCGGCAGGCATCCAGATCGGAATCGTTCCCGACGAGGCTACGGTGGCCGCCGAAGCGGTACGACTCGGCATCGACCTCGTGTCGATCGTGTGCGCAGGCGAGCAGAGCGTCGAGGACGTCGCCAGGCTGGCGAAGGCATTGACGGACGGCGTCGTCATCCAGGTCACCGGCGACGTGAATCACGAAAACCTGGGCCCACTGCACCGGGCCGGGGCGAGGCTGCTCGTCGTCGACGAGCCGATCTTCGTCCGCGAGGATCTGCCGCGCGCCTACCGGCGGCTGGTACAAGCGCTGGCGTGAGGCGCCGCTCGTACACGAGAAACCTGTGAGCCTCGAACGAGCCCTCGACCTTGCGGCGCGGGCCGAGGGCCGCGCGTATCCGAAACCGACCGTCGGTGCAGTCGCCGTTCGCGACGGGGAAATCGTCGGCGAGGGTGTGACCGAGAAGGACGGACGGCACGGAGAGATCGTCGCGCTCGACGCGGCCGGCGAGAACGCACGCGGCTCGACGCTCTACGTGACGATGGAGCCGTGCGCGCACTGGGGCACGACGCCGCCGTGCACGGAACGCATCATCCGCGACGGCGTCGCGCGCGTCGTGATCGCCTCGCGCGATCCGAACCCGGAAGCCGCCGGAGGGATCGAGCAGCTCGAGCGGGCGGGCATCGCCGTCGAGTTCGTCGATCTGCGTGCTGCGCGCCGCCAGAACGAAGCGTGGCGCACATGGGTTACGAAGCGTCGGCCGTTCGTCGTGTACAAGGCGGCAGTCTCGCTCGACGGTCGCACAGTCGTTCCGGGGCGTCGCTGGGTCACCGGCGAGGAGAGCAGGCGACGCGTGCACGAGCTTCGCGCAGCCGTCGACGCTGTCGCCGTCGGCATGGGAACGGTGCGCGCAGATGCGCCGCGACTCGACGCGCGCGACGTTCCGGCGCCGCGTGGCCAGCCGCGGCGCCTCGCGTTCGGAAAGGGGCCGCTTCCTGCCGACTCGGAGCTCGAGCTCCGGACCGGCAAGCTCGGCGACGAGCTTGCCGCGCTTGCGGCCGAGGGCGTCCAATCGTTGCTGCTCGAAGGCGGGCCTACGCTCGCCCAGGCGTTCTTCGAAGCCGATCTCGTCGACAAGCTGATGCTCTTCGTCGCGCCGCTCGTGGCGGGTGGGGAGGGGGCGCCGTTCGCGCCACGGCTAGCATCGTCCTTGCGTCTCGCCGACCTGCGGGCCGAATCCGTCGGAAAGGATGTGCTGCTCGAGGCCTATGTCGCCGAACCGTGACTTCCAGCGCACCGACGACGAGATCGTCAGCCTGCTCTCGCAGTGGCTGATGGGCTCGGTTGGAAACGACGAACTGCGAAAGCGCGTCGAGGAGATCGGCACGAGCGAGCTCGCGCCGGGACAGCGGACCGCGGTCGACGAGCTGCTCACCTCGCTTGCAAATGCATTCCCCGGCGAGCGCGGCGATCTCGAGCGCGTCGTGCGCGAGACGATGGAAGCGCTCGCCTACGGCGAGTAGCAATGTTCACGGGGATCGTGCGTGAGGTCGGGCGGGTCGCGGAGTTCGACGGGCACCGCCTCGTCGTCGAGGCGCAGACGACAGCGGCGGAGGGCGATTCGGTCGCCGTCGACGGCGTCTGCCTGACGGCGATCGACGGCTCGCGGCTCGCCTTCGACGTCGTCGGCGAGACGCTCGGCCGCACGACGCTCGGCGGCCTCAAGCCGGGCGACAGCGTCAACCTCGAGCCCGCACTCCGTGCCGGTGACCCACTGGGCGGTCACTACGTCCAAGGCCATGTCGACGGCGTCGGCCGCGTCCGCAGCGCCGGAACCGAAGTCTGGGTCGACGCGCCCGCAGAACTGCTCCGTCACGTCGTCATTAAGGGGTCGATCACAGTCGACGGCGTCTCGTTGACCGTCGCCGCGCTCGACGATCGCGGCTTCGGGGTCGCGCTCGTCCCGCACACGCTCGCCGCGACGACATTCGGCGAGCTTCAACCCGGGGACGCCGTGAACCTCGAGACCGACGTGCTCGCGAAATACGTCGAGCGACTGGTCTCGCGCTAGCCTGTAGTCATGGCCGTAACCACGCCCTTCGCAACGATCGCGGATGCGATCGAGGACATTCGCGAGGGCCGGTTCGTCGTCGTGGTCGACGATCCTGACCGCGAGAACGAGGGCGATCTCGTCATCGCTGCGCAGTTCGCGACGCCGGAGACGATCAACTTCATGGCGACGCACGGCCGCGGACTGATCTGCCTCTGCCTCACCGAAGAGCGCGCCGACCGCATCGGCCTGCGGCTGATGACGGAGCGAAACGAGGCGCCGCTCGGCACCGCATTCACGGTCACGTTCGAGGCGCGCGAAGGCGTGACGACCGGAATCTCCGCCGCCGACCGCGCGCACACGATCCAGGTCGCCGTCACGCCCGACGCGACTCCGAACGACGTTGTTTCGCCGGGGCACATGCATGGGCTGCGCGCGAAGCCCGGCGGCGTGCTCGAGCGCATCGGCCAGACCGAAGCCGCGGTCGACCTCGCGCGGCTCGCTGGCTTGAACCCGTCGGGCGTCGTCTGCGAGATCATGAACGAAGACGGGACGATGGCGCGGGTGCCCGATCTCGTGCCGTACTGCGAGCAGCACGGGCTGAAGATGATCACCGTTGCCGACCTCGTCGAGTACCGGCGCCGCCACGAGAAGCTCGTCGAACGCGGGCCGAGCGCACGCCTCCCGACGGAGTTCGGCGAGTTCACCGTCGTCGCGTTCCGCGAGAAGCTGACGGGCAAGGTGCACACGGCACTTGTCGCGGGCGACGTCGACGGCGCCGAGAACGTGCTCGTGCGCGTGCACTCCGAATGTCTGACGGGCGACGTCTTCCATTCACTCCGCTGCGACTGCGGCGAGCAGCTCGAGCAGGCCCTCGCGCAAATCGCGCACGAAGGTCGCGGTGTGCTGCTCTACATGAGCCAGGAGGGGCGCGGCATCGGCCTGCTCAACAAGCTTGCCGCCTACGGCCTGCAGGAGCAGGGGCTCGACACCGTCGAGGCGAACATGCGGCTCGGCTTCCCGGCCGACGCGCGTGACTACGGCATCGGCAACCAGATCCTCGCCGATCTCGGCCTGACGACGATCCGGATCCTCACGAACAACCCGAAGAAGCTCACCGGGATCGACGGCTTCGGACTGACCGTCGTCGAGCAAGTCCCGATCGAAGTCCCGCCGAATTCCGAGAACGAACGGTATCTCGCCGCCAAG
>DASYAO010000001.1:0-2227 GCA_036501285.1 Gaiellaceae bacterium | reverse complement strand
CGACCAGGCATACGAAACGTTCAGCGAGCAGGCACGCGAGCGCTCGATCGACTACCGCGTCGACGTCAAGTCGGCGCCGGTGATCGTCTCCGACGGCGACCGCGTGCTGCAGATCGTCGACAATCTGCTCTCGAACGCCTTTCGCGCGACGCCGAACGGCGGCACGATCGAGCTCGCGCTCGCGCAGGAGAACGGGAACGTGCGCGTCGCGGTCGCCGACACCGGGCCGGGGATCCCGCCCGGGGAGCGCGAGCGGCTGTTCCGGCCGTTCGTCTCGGGCGGTGGCGGCACCGGCCTCGGCCTGACGATTTCGCGCGAGCTCTCCGCGGCGCTCGGCGGGACGATCGAGATCGAGTCGGAAGTGGGGCGGGGCTCGAGGTTCGAGCTCGTTTTGCCGGCGGGCTAGCTGCGGGCGAAATTCGGTGGGCTAGCTGAAGCCGTACGCGACGACGGCGGCGGCATACGCCGCGACGAGCGCAAAGCCCTCCCGTCGAGTCGTGCGTCCCACCAGGACGATCGTCACCACGACTGCCGTTGCGAGACCGATCGTCGCGAGCTCGACCGGCCTGAAGGCGAGCGTCAGGTGATGCACGCTGAGGAGCGACAGCAGCATCACCGCCGGTGCGACGAACACCGCGACCTGCGCCGAAGAGGTGATCGCGATCTCGCTTGCGAGCTGGAACTTCCCACGCGTCGCGACGACGATCGCGCCGCCGTGCTCGGCCGCGTTGCCGACGAGCGCCACGATCACGACCGCGACGAAGAACTGCGAAAGGCCGACCGCCTTGCCGAAGCCGGTGAGCGCATCGACGAGCGCTTCCGACACGAACGCAGTCGCGACGGCGCCGATGCCGAGCGCAACGAGCGCCCACTCGATCCGCCACGATCCGGCGCGCGCCTCCTTCCGGTCCATCGCGCTGTGGCGGCGCAGGCCTGCAACGTTCGTCGCCACGTAAACGGCGAGTAGCACCGCCGCGATCGGGACGCTCGCGACCATGAGCGTGTGGCGGTTCGGGTTGCCGTTCCAGCCGGGCACCCCGGGGATCAGGAAGAGCAGGGCGGCGAACACGATCGTCGCGAGCTGCGGCACGAGCGATTTGCGGTCGACGCTCTCCGACCCTGTGGCCGTCACCATCGTCAGGCCGAACACGAGCAGCAGGTTCGAGACGACGGAGCCGGTGATCGAGCCGCGCACGACCTCGAAGAGCCCTTGATGGATGGCGATCAGCGCGACGATCAGCTCGGGCGCGTTCCCGAACGTCGCGTTGAGGAAGCCGCCGATGCCGGGCCCTGTGTGCTCGGCGAGCTGCTCGGTCGACTCGCCGATCAGCCACGCGAGCGGCACGAGCGCGGCGGCCGAGACGACAAAGACGGTGACGTCGCCTGCGCTCGTTCCGTAATGGAGGACGAGCGCGACCGGCGTCAGTGCCAGAGACGCCCAGAGGATGCGTTCGACCGTGATCGGGCGAGACTAGTTGGAGCTCGACGCCGGCGGCCGCAGCTGCACGACGTCCGCGCGCGGTTCGAGCGCGTGCTCGATGCGGTCGAGCCGCTCGTTCAGGCCGCGCCACTCCGACGTGATCAGCTCGACGAGCAGCGACAGGTCGTCGACGCGCGCGTGACGCTCGGCGAGCAGGTCGGTCTCGAGCCGCTCGAGCCGCCGGATCATCTGGTTCGAGAGGCCCTTCACCTCGGCGAGCCGGCGCGAGATCGGGGCTGCCTCTTCGCGAAGTCCGTCGCGGAGTGCGCTGCCGACCGCGTCGGGAAGGACGACCTGGAGCTCGTCGGCCGTCTGGGCGAGCGCCTCGATCTGCAGGCGAGCACGCTCGAGCGCCGCGGCGACCTCGGGTGGAAGCGAGTAGCGGTCCTCCATCAGGAACGACGGTAACGTCGCGGTCGGATGAACGCAAGCGAGCTCGACTACGAGCTGCCGGTCGAGCTGATCGCGCAGCACCCCCTCGAGCGGCGCGACGCATCGCGGCTCCTCGTCTACTCGCGCGCGACCGGCGAGGTCCGCCACGGCGCCTTTCGCGATCTGCCGGGCGAGCTCCCGCCACACATGCTGGCGGTCGTCAACGACACCCGCGTCGTACCGGCGAGGATCCGGATCGAAGCTCCGCGCGGCGAGGTGCTGCTCGTCGAACGGCTCGCGGGCGACGAGTGGGAAGCCCTCGCCCGACCGACCCGGAAGCTCGAGGCAGGCCGCCGGTACGGCCCCGTCGAGCTG